>VGPQ01000040.1 GCA_016882555.1 Cyanobacteria bacterium M_surface_7_m2_040 | reverse complement strand
TTCCATGGCTTCGGTTTCGCTGGTTTCAGCTGTGTGGGCCGCTTCAGTGGTTGACACAGATCTGGTTCAGCCCTCTGTGGCCCGGGTTAAGTGGCTGGCGGCGCCTACCAGCAGCGCCTGGCTTGAGGCGGCCAATGCTCGCCCGGATCTGCTGTTGATCGACCACGCCCACTGCGAGCGCAAGGCCGCCGGGGTGGCCCTGCAGCTGATGTTTCGCTACCCGGCAGAGCCTAGCCTGGGCGAAGCCCTGAGCCCCCTGGCCCGCGAAGAGCTGGAGCACTTTGAGCTGGTGCTGCAGGTGCTGGCGCGCCGCGGCCTGGCCCTGCGGCCCCTGCCCGCGCCGGCCTATGGCGCCCGCCTGAGCAAGGCGGTGCGGCGCGACGAGCCCGGCCGCATGCTCGACAGCTTTCTGGTGGCGGGCCTGATCGAAGCCCGCAGCCACGAGCGCATGGCGCTGCTGGCGGCCCATGCCGCAGATGCCGAGCTGCGGGATCTCTACGGCGAGCTGCTGGCCAGCGAGGCGCGGCACTTTGGTCTGTATTGGGTATTGGCCGAAGCGCGCTTTGGGCGCGAGGTCACGGTGGCGCGGCTGGAGCAGCTGGCGGCGGTGGAGGTGGAGGCGCTCACGGGGGCGTTAACGGGCACCGAGCAACTGCGCATGCACGCGGTGGGGGTTGAGCCGGTTCAAGCGATGGTTCAGACGCTCCCGGCGGGCTGGATCAGCTGATCCATCAGCTCATCCAGCCGCGGATAGCATTCGGCGATGGGGTCGCCGGTGAAAGCCGCCACCCAGCCCTCGGTGTTGTTGAAGAAGCGCAGGGCGCAGAACTGGGGCTCAGGGCCCATGTCGAACCAGTGGCGGGTGCCGGCGGGCACGGCGATCCAGTCGTTCTGCTCGCAGATCAACTGCAGCACCTCATCGCCGAGGTGCAGGCAGAACAGGCCGCGGCCCTCCACAAAGAAGCGCACCTCGTCTTCGCTGTGGGTGTGCTCTGCCAGGAACTTCTGGCGCAGGGCGGCGCGATCGGGATGCTCCGGTGTCAGGCGGATCGCGTCGACCGTGGCGTAGCCGCCCCCCTGCTGCACCCGCGCGATCTCGGGCGCGTAGGCCTGCAGGATGGCCGCCTGGTCGGCATCGGCGCTGAGCTGCACGCGGGCCGGCCAGCGTTCGAAGCCGATGCTGCGGCGGGCCAGTTCGGCCTGGATCTGCGCGGCGTCACGGGTGAGCAGCTGCGGTTGGGCCTGAGCCGGCTCTGTCAGCTCAGCTGCCGCGCTGCCTTGATGCCGATGGATCGCCAGCAGGGTCATGGTGTGCGGCTGCCGTCAATCGCGGCAATCTAGGGAGACCCACCGCACTGCTCAGGCGGCGATGCCCCCGATTGATTGGCTTGCCCTGGTGCATCAGGTGTTGGTGATTCTGTCTGTCTAGCCGGCGGTGGAGCCCCTCGGCGAAAGGTTGTTGGCCCTGATGTTTGTGGTCGTGTTGACGGATCTGCTGCTGCAGTCGCTGCTGGTTCAGCGTCTGCTGGGCGCTGCCCCGGCTGGTTCTGCTCAGCCCGCCGCCGCCGCCGCCTGACGCGACGCATCCGGTGCTGCGCTGGCAAAGGGTGAGCGCGCGACCAGCGCGCTGATGCCCAGTTGCTCCCGCCACGCGGCCAGGGGCTGCTCCCAGCCCTCTTCCCAGCGCTGGGCCAGCAAGGGGCCACAGACGCGGCCCAGCTCGAGGCCGTAGGCCACCGCCTGGCCCACGTCGACCGCGCCGGCGGCTGGCCCCTCGAGGCAGCGGTGCAGCAGGTCGGCCCCCAGCAGCATGGCGCTGCCGGGCCAGCGCAGCTGCATCACGTTGACAGCGCTCATGGCCGCCTCACCGGCCGCGGTGGGCGGGCAGCCGCACACCACATGCCAGAGGTCGTGGGTGTGGCGCACCCGCTGGTGCAGCCAGGTCTCGTCGCCATCGCTGCGTCCTGCAGCACCGGATCGGGCAGCGGTTGGCCGCCGGCATCGGCGAACCAGCTGGCATGGGCGTGGCCCAGGCTCAGGGGCGGCAGCGCCAGCAGTTCGGCCTGGTTGGGCCAGCTGCCCCAGTAGCGCTGCTGGATCAGCGCTGCAATGGCCGGGTCGCGGCGCAGGGCGGCTCGAGCCGCATCGGCCACCGGCGTGGCATAGCTGCGGGTGAGCAGATCAAAGCCATGCTCCAGATCGTCGGGGTTGTCCACCAGGGCCGAGAGATCCGTGGCCAGATGCAGCAACTGGCGGCGCAACGAGGAACGCATCAGCTTCGGGGGTAGTGCAGGGTCACCGGCTCCGGGTTGTCGATGTCGTAATCGAGCAGATCAGCGGGTAGCCCCACCTGCGACTCGCGCGGGTAGACGCTGAAATCCTCGATCCGCTTGAACAGCGGCAGCAGCACCCGCGCCAGGGCGTTGGGGGCGCCATAGAAAAACGAGTGATGCCCCAGCAGGAATTCGGTGGTGCCGGCCCCCTCCGCCTCCTGCTGCCGCTGCAGGAAGGCGCGCAGCTGCTGCCGCTCCTCGGGGGACAGCTGCGGGTGGGCGATCACCGGAAAGTCGCGGCCCGCCGCCACCAGGCCGGCGCGGCGCCAGTCGAGGCTGGCCAGGGCGGCGATCAGATCGTGGCGTTCGGGTGCGAAATCGACGCAGCTGAGCTGCTGCTCTTCGATCGCCATCACCTGCTCGATCTCGCGGTGTTGCAGCTGCTTCCATTTCTGGCGGGCGTCGTCGTGGACAACGATCGCCGCCAGTCGCACCCGCGCGTAGCGCTGCAGCAGGGCCCGGTTCGCCGCGTTGCGGGCCACAAACGTGAACAGAAACTGGGAGCCGGTGCCGATGTAGTCGTCGAGGATCACCAGGGCCCGGCGTTGCTCGGGTGGCGGGGGTGAGGCCTGCAGGCCTTCGATGTTGTGAAAGCAGGTCACCGGCAGGCGGTTGGCCTTGCGGTAGAGGTAGGAGATCAGATCGCCGCTCTTGCACACGAAGGCGCGGCTGAAGTCGATGTCGCTGCAGCGCTCCACATCGAAGCCGTCTTCCTCCAGATCGATGCACAGGCGCTGATGCAGCAGCCGGCACTCGCGGATCAGCCGCGCCCAGCCGTGCATCTGCATGCACTCCAGCAGCCGCAGCGCGATCGGCTGATCCTCGGGCGCGAATTGTTCGATTCAACGGCCCAGGGACGGCCGGGCGATCTCAGCCTCGTTCCAGGCCTCTGCCAGTTCATCCAGACGCCCGGCAAGGGAGCTGCTCATCGGTTGTGGCTAACCGAATCAGTCTGATGGCTCCTGAGGTCAAGTGCCGTGGACCATGCCTAGCTAGCTTGTGGTTTCAGCAACAGACTGGCTTGCCATAGGTTACCGCTATCTCGATCGCCTGGTCAACGAGAACAACCTTGGCCGCTTGATGGAGTTGGCGGATCTCGCCGCCGGAGCCGGTTCCTCGGCCAACAACGCGTTTGAGTTGCAGAAGCATCTGCAGCGCTCCAAGCCGATGCAACTCTGTGAGAAGCGTCTGGCCAGCGACCCAGCCAGTTCTGCCCTGATTGCCGCACGCCACATCACACCGCCCTATGCCGTGGAAGCCTTGCGGGCTATGCCCCGCGGCAGGCTTGGCCATACCTTTGCCACGGTGCTGGGGGCAATCAACTATGACCTTGACTTTTATCCCAAGCCAGATTTCTACAACTATCTGGCCAGTGATGCCGATTACATCAGCTATCGAATCTTTGCCACACACGATCTGCATCACATTCTCACCGGTTTCAGCCTCGATACCTTTGGAGAACTCGGTGTCTTGAGTGTCAGCGTGGCGCAGGCCTCCATCCCCTCGTTCGCGTTCCTCGATCTGTTCGCGCTGATGTTGACCTGGTTTCACACTGACGCCCCAATCTCTGAAGCCAGCGATCCACTGATGCAGGCCAGAAATGTGGTTCAGGTGTACCGAACGATCAGCCAAGGGCTTGAGATGGGGCTGGAAGCCAAGCCGTTGTTTCTGGTGTTGTGGGAGGAGCGCATGGAGCAGGATCTCGACGACCTGCGCCACGAGCTTGGGATTGAGCCGGTGCGCGACGGTCTCTGGAGTTGGTACTCCAACCCAACCATTGCGGCTGCCCTGGCGGTCTGACGCAAACTGAAAGCCAGCGCCGACAATCAACCGGTGCGCTCCAGGCGACGACTAAAGCGCAGCCAGGGAACGCTGATCAAGGCTGTGAGCAGCACATACAGCAGGATCGCCAGCCTCAGCCCGTGGACCTCATCTCCGAAGCGGCTGACAAACAGCAGGGCCAGGCCAGGGTTGCGCATAGCCGTCACCAGCGAGGTGGTGGCGCCATGGCTGCGCTGCTCACCAGCTGCAAGCCACCGGCCGATCAGCAGGCAGCCCAGCACCTGCAGCGCCATCAGCAGCAGTCCATCGAGGTTGTGGCCGATGAACCGCAGCAGGAACCGGCTGGTGCTGAACAGGATCAGTCCCACCAGGATCAGCAACAGCAGGTTGGCGATCCGGTTGAGCGGTCGCTCCAGTCGATCGGCCAGGGCCGGCCGCACATGACGCAACCTCAGCCCCAGGAGCAGCGGCAGCACCTGCACCCTGCCCACCTGCACAGCTAGATCGCGCGCCATGGGCACGCTGCCCTGCAACCCATCGCTGTGCCAGCCGCTCACCGCAAAGGCATGGGGGAAGAGCCCACTGAGCGAAGGAATGCTCACCAGGGCCATCAACGCAGCCGTCACCTGGATCAGCGCAGCCAGATCATGGTCACCGCCATATTTGCGCACCTTGCGCATGGCCAAAGGGGCGCTGGGGCACAGGGCCATCAGCGCCATCGCCGCCCGCATTGGCGAGGAGATGGCGCTGCCCCAAGGCCCATGCAGTAGGGCCATCCCCAGCAACGGAATCAGCAGCGACGATCCCAGGGCCACCCGCAGGGCCAGTGAGGGCTGTTTGATCCAGTCGCGCAAGGACTGGCTGTGCAGACCCAGTCCCAGGCCCAGCATGGTGAGAAACAGGGTGACGGCGACAAACAGCCGAATGGCGAAGTTCATGACCGCCGTGTGGTTCGCTCCTCAGCATGGAGGCCCATCCCGTGGACTGCCACGGTCTGGTGCTGATGCCTGGAGGACCGATCAGAGCGGGCTTGGGCTGGCGATCAGGACATCGGCCCAGGGCTGCTGTGCAGGTTGGCGCGCTGCTGGCTGAATGGGCTAACCGTTTCAGCTGGCAGGGGGGCTCTGCTGCTGGATGCGCGCAATCTCTTCGGCGTAGGTCGCCAGGATGGCGCTCTGATCGGCGCCTGGATCAAGCCTGGTGCGCGCCGGCCAGCGCTCGAAGCGAAGCCCGTGCTCAGCCAGTTCGTGCTCGATCACCGCTGGATCACCGGTCAGCAGTGTGGGCACTGTTGCGCGGGCATTGAGCTTGCTGCCCTGCCTGGCGTCGCTGTGCTCGGAGCAGTGCTAGTCGCAGTGCTCGTAAATGGCCAGAAGCGTCATGCTGGGCAATGGCTCCGACAGAAGGCAATCTAAAGGGGCAAATGGCAGTCATCTGAACAGGCATGACGTCTATCGATTGGTTGGCGCTGCTGCATCCGGTGCTGGCGATCCTGTTCATCTATCCCCTGGTGGGTGCCACGGTGCGCCTGGGGCTGTTGGTGCGCGAGAAGCGCCTGGGCATCACCCAGCAGCCAGCCAAGGTGCCTGCCGAGCACAGCGATCACGGCCGCTGGCTGGCCAGTGGCGTGGTGGTGGCGGTTCTGATCGCCCTGCTCTATTCGTTTATCAGCAAGTTCCAGGCCGATGCCGCTGGCTTTGCCGGCGGCGGCGCGCGGCTGGCTCAGCTGCTGCTGGCGGCAGAGGGAACCCTGCTGAGCCTGATCACCCTGTGGCGGGTGCGGCGGCCCCTGTGGCGTGCCTGCTTCGCCCTGTTGTGCTGGGCCGGCCTGCTGGGGCTTGGCAGTCAACCGGAGATCTGGCGCCTGTCCGATAACCCCTTCAGCGGCAGTTTCTGGGCCTCCCATTACTGGGCCGGCATCCTGCTCACTGGCCTGCTGCTGTGGACCACTGCGGCCCGGCCCGAGATTCAGCGCTCGCTGCGGTTGCGTCGCCTGCACATCAGCGCGGCGGTGCTGATCTCCTTGTTGCTGGCGGTGCAGGCGATCACCGGCAGCCGCGATCTGCTGGAGATTCCGCTGAGCTGGCAGAAGCCGGCGATCTACAGCTGCGACTTCAACGCCCGCCGCTGCCCGCTGCCTGGACCACAAGGCTCCGCTGCCCCGGCCCCAGGCGGCGCGGGGGCAGCAGCAGTCGCCTGAACAGGGCCAACAGGGCACGGGGCTCAAAGGGCGCCCGCCGCAGCCGCCAGCAGCCCGGCCGGCAGAACAGCCAGCGTTGCAGCTGCTGCAGTGCCTCGGGTTGTCCTGCCGACCAGCGCACGCTGATGCGACTGTGCCGAGATGCGCAGGGCCCGGCCAGGTAGGGCTTTGCTGGCATTCTTTCCCCTGCCAGTGCTGGCAGAGCCGGCGCGCCCGCGGCCTGTGGCCGCAGCAGCAGTTGCAACTGCTGCGGTCTCGACGGCGGCAGCGCAGTTGCGGCGGCGGCACCCTGGGCCCCGCTGACGATCAGCAGATCCACGCCCCGTTCGCTGATGGCCTCGACCTGGGCGTTCCAGACCGCCCCGTCAGGCGCCCGCAGTGTGCCCTCAAGTGGCACAGCCAGCCAGGGCACCGGGGCCGGGTCGGCGCAGTCCCAGCAGGCCCGCAGCGCCACCAGCAGGCCGAGCAGGTTGAGCAGGGCCCAGAGCAGGCCCAGCTGCAACGACGCATTGGCGCTGCCAGGGGCTGTCAGCGCGCGCACCAGGCTCAGCAGGTTGAGCCCATTGAGGGCCAGCAGCACCAGCAGCGGCAGGCTGAGCAGCGGGTTGGCGCCGCCCCGCTCGCGGGGCTGCTGCTTGGGGGTGATGCGAAAGCCGCCGAAGCGGCCCAGCAGGCTGGCCGCCACCGTTGTCGCCAAAGGAATGCTCAGCACCCAGCTGGGCAGTTCGCTGAGCAGGGCGTGGCGGCTACCGCGGTTGAGCCAGCCCACGCTCAGCAGCATGGCGGTCCACAGCGGCAGCAGCTGGCCCAGAAGCCCGTCGCGGCTGAGCAGGATCGGGGCCACCCCCAGCAGGCCATAACAGAGCGGCATCAGCAGCAGCAGCAGCCTGGGCAGGTGGTTGAGCCAGTGCAGGCAGCCTTCCAGCAGGGCCAGGCGCTGTCCCAGGCTCAGGCCGAGCTGGCGCAGGGGGCCCTGGGGCAGCCGCAGGCTCTGCAGGGTGCCGGCGGCCCAGCGCTGCCGCTGGCGCACGAAATCCAGCAAGGTTTCAGCCGCCAGCCCGGCGCTGAGCGGTTCGCCCAGGTAACGCAGCCGCCAGCCCTGGCCCAGCAGGGCGATCCCGGTCACAAAGTCCTCGCTGAGGGCGGCTTCGTTGAACCCCCCCACCTGCTCCAGGGCGCTGCGCCGGGCCACGAATGACGTGCCCGCACACACCACCGCCCCCCAGGCGCTGCGCACCGGTTCGATCCAGCGGTAGAAGTTGTCTTCGTCGGGCAGCATCCAGCGCTCCATCGCCAGGTTGCGCATCAGCGGATCGGCGTTGAAGAACACCTGCGGTGTTTGCACCAGCGCCACATCGGGCTGGGCCAGCAAGCCGATCGTGCGCTCCAGAAAGTGCTGCTGCGGCACAAAGTCGGCATCAAACACCGCCACCAGTTCGCCCGTGCTGGCCGCCAGGCCGGCATTGAGGTTGCCGGCCTTGGCGTGGCGGCGCTCGCGGCGGCTCAGGTAGCGGCAGCCATGGCGCGCGGCCAGCTCTTGCACCTCGGCACGGCCGCTGTCGTCCAGCACCCACACCGTGGTGTGGGGGTAGCTGAGGCCGCTGCAGCTGATCAGGCAGCGCTCCAGCACCGGCAGCGGTTCGCCGCAGGTGGGCACCAGCACTGCCACGCTGGGCCGCCAGCTGCCGGCTTGCCACTGGGCCTGGGCGGCATTTGCGGCGGTGCGGCCATCGTCAAAGCGGCGCCAGCTCAGCAGCAGCGGCAGCAGGCCAGCCAGCAGCAGCCAGGCTTCGGCCAGCAGCAGCAGCCAGCTCAGGGCGCTGCTGAGCGGTGTGGCCAGGTTGAGGCTGGCCGTGAGCCGCCAGTGCAGGTAGCGCCCCAGCAACAGCACCAGCAGCACCAGCACGCTGCGGCGCACGCCGATGGGCCATTGCGCCTCGGGGCGCTGGCGCACAGCCAGCAGTGCGAGCAGCAGAAGCCACACCAAGAGCTCTTGCATGGTGGGGTGCTGGGCTGCCGGCGAGCCTGCTGTCACCGTAGAAGCCAGGGCCGGGCATCGGGCCTTCTTTTTGCTCAGTGCGCATGCAGCAGGCGTTGTCAGAGGGCGGCGGCCCCAGCACGCCAGGGCTCACCCTGGTGGGGGTGGGTCCCGGTGACCCGCAGCTGCTCACGGTGGCGGCGGTGCGGGCGATCGCGGCGGCGGCGGTGGTGGCCTATCCGGTGGCGCGCGAGGGCGCCGATGGCATGGCGGCCACGATTGCGGCGCCTTGGATCGGCGCGCAGCAGCGCAGGTTGCCGCTTGTGTTTCCGATGGTGGCCGAGGCCGCGCCCCGCATTGCCGCCTGGCGGGCGGCGGCTGAGGTGCTGGCGGCTGAGGTGGCTGGCGGAGCGGCGGTGGTGCTGTTGTGCGAGGGGGATGCTTCGCTGTTTGCCAGCTGCAGCTACGTGCTGCTGGCGCTGGCCGAGCGCCATCCGGCCTGCCGGGTGCGGGTGATCCCGGGCATCACCTCGGTGGCGGCGGCAGCGGCGGCGGGCTCAGGGCAGGGTCTCCCTTGGCCCCTGGCGCTGCAGGGCGAGGGCCTGTTGATTCGCCCCACACCTGAGACTCCTGCCGAATTCGAGGCACTGCTCGACTGGGCCGCGGGCGGCGGGGCTGCTAGCGCTGCTGCTGC
>VGPQ01000039.1 GCA_016882555.1 Cyanobacteria bacterium M_surface_7_m2_040 | reverse complement strand
GTGCTGCCTGCAGGGCCTTCATCAGCGCTGGCTGCCGTTGCTGCCAGGCTTCGCTGCAGAGCAGGTGGTGGGGCTTCAGCCCCAGCCGCGCCACCTCCTGGGCCAGGTGGGTGCCTTCAATGAGCAACAGGCCTGCCTCCCGCCGCCCGGCTGGGGTGTGGAGCTGCCGCAGCTGCCGCACCAGGGGGTTGCGCCGGCTGCTAATAAGCACAGGGTCGGAGCGGGTGGGTTCAGAAGCTCTGAACGTGGCGCACATGCATCGTTTCGTTGATGCTCAGCTGCTTGCCGTCGATGTCAATGCCCTTGACCGAGGCAATTTCTCCTTTCAGCCCCTCGGCTTTGAGGTTTTCCACCATTTTCTTGATGATCATGGCCTCAACCGTCGCCTGATCAAAGGCATCCGGGGTGAGGCTCTCAAGGAACTTGCCGAGCTTGGTTGCCACCAGCTCCGGTGCATTGCTGATCTTGAGAACGATCATGGTTGGAGATGCGGATGGGGAGACTTGAACTCCCACGACATTGCTGCCACTAGTACCTGAAACTAGCGCGTCTACCAATTCCGCCACATCCGCGTGACGAGGTGATCTTCACCACCGCTGCACCATACGCCATGGGGTGGCGCCGTTGAAAGCACAAGACAGTTTTCGCGGCGGCCGTCTAGACGGTCTCACCTTTTGTTGTCAAGATGCGGCCACCACAAGCCACAGCCCTGGCCATGACAGTCACTGCTGTGCGCAGCAAGGTGAATCTCACCCCCCAGCTTGAGATCGCCGGCGGCCGCCAGCTCAGCGGTGAAGTGGCTGTCAGCGGAGCCAAGAATTCGGCTCTGGTGCTGATGGCGGCGTGCCTGCTCAGCCGTGACACGATTCGCCTGCGCAATGTGCCACCGCTCACCGACATCGCGGCCATGGCCGACATGCTCTCGAGCCTCGGGGTCACGGTGCAGGCTTCGGACGAGGCCATCGAGCTGAGCGGCGATCGCATCAACAGCGCCGCTGCCCCCTACGAGCTGGTCAACAGCCTGCGGGCCAGCTTCTTCTGCATCGGCCCGCTGCTCGCCCGCATGGGCATGGCCCGGGTGCCCCTGCCAGGCGGCTGTCAGATCGGCACCCGGCCAGTGGTGGAGCACGTCAAAGGCCTGAAGGCGATGGGAGCCCAGGTCACGATCGAGCATGGGGTGGTCACGGCCGTGGTCCCGGGCCGGGGGCATCGGCTCAAGGGGGGGCGGATCCATCTGGACTGCCCCAGCGTGGGCGCCACCGAAACCCTGATGATGGCCGCTGCGCTGGCCGATGGTGAAACCGTCATCGACAACGCCGCCCAGGAGCCCGAAGTGGTCGACCTGGCTGGCCTGTTGATCGCCATGGGTGGTCGCGTGCGCGGTGCCGGCACGCCCACGATCACGATCGTGGGCGTGGATCGGCTCCACGGGGCCGATTACGCCGTGATACCCGATCGCATTGAAGCCGGCACGTTCCTGCTGGCGGCGGCGATCACCCGCTCCAAGCTGCGCATCACCCCGGTGATCCCCGAGCATCTGGGCGCGGTGATCACCAAGCTGGAAGAGGCGGGTTGCCGCATCGAGCACGACGGCATCGGCGTCAACATCACGGCCCGCCAGATCAATGCCGTGGATCTGCGCACCCAACCCTTCCCAGGCTTCCCCACCGATCTCCAGGCCCCGTTCATGAGCCTGCTGGCCACCGCCAAGGGCACCAGTGTGATCACCGAAAACATCTTCGAAAACCGGCTTCAGCACGTGGCCGAGCTGCAGCGCATGGGCGCGGCGATCCGGATGCAGGGCAACACCGCCTTCGTCGAGGGTGTGGCCCGGCTCAGCGGTGCCCCCGTGCAGGGCACCGATCTGCGTGCCTCGGCGGCCATGGTGCTCGCCGGTCTGGCGGCCGAGGGGATCACCACGGTGCGGGGTCTGGAGTATCTCGATCGGGGCTATGCCGCCCTCGAACACAAACTCAACGCTGCGGGTGCCCAGATCTCCCGCGTCGAAGCCGCGTAAGCTCCATCTCGCGGGAGCGTGCCGGAATTGGTAGACGGACTCGACTCAAAATCGAGCGCCTTCGGGCATGTGGGTTCGAGTCCCACCGCTCCCACTGATCCAAAGCCAGCGACGCCGTCAGCCGCTTCGCCGGTGATGGACACCTACGCCCGCTTCCCCGTGGCGCTGGTGCGCGGTCGCGGGGTGTGGGTGTGGGACGAGGCCGGGAGCCGCTATCTCGATTGCGTCGCCGGCATTGCCGTCAACACGCTGGGTCACAGCGACGGCAGCCTGCGCCGGGCCCTGGCCCGGCAGCTCGGACAGCTGCAGCATGTGTCGAACCTCTACCGGATTCCGGAGCAGGAGCAGCTGGCGGCCGCGATCACGGCGCGCAGCTGCTTCGATCGCGTCTTCTTCTGCAATTCCGGCGCCGAGGCCAACGAGGCAGCGATCAAGCTGGCGCGCAAGCACGGTCACAGCGTGCGGGGCATCGAGCAGCCCTTGATTCTCTCGGCCCAGGCGAGCTTCCACGGCCGCACCCTGGCTGCGGTCACCGCCACCGGGCAGCCCAAGTACCACCAGGGGTTTGAACCCATGGTGCAGGGCTTTCGCTACTTCCCCTACAACGACACCGCCGCGTTTGAGGCGCTGCTGGCTACCTGTGAGGCCGGTGGCCCGCAGGTGGCGGCGGTGCTGCTCGAGCCGCTGCAGGGCGAGGGCGGTGTGATCCCTGGGGATCCGGCCTTCTTTGCGCGGGTGCGGCAGCTCTGCAGCGAACGCCGGATCCTGTTGATCTTTGATGAAGTGCAAATCGGCGTGGGCCGCAGCGGCCGGCTCTGGGGGTATGAGCAGTTGGGCGTCGAACCGGATGCCATCACCCTGGCCAAGGGGCTCGGCGGCGGCTTCCCGATCGGGGCCCTGGCGGTCAAGGCGAGTGCCGATCATTTTCAGCCGGGGGAGCACGCCAGCACCTTTGGCGGCAACCCGATGGCCTGTCGCGCCGGCCTCACGGTGCTCGAGCAGATCGAGCGCCGGGCCCTGCTGCCCCATGTGCAGGCCATGGGCAGCCTGCTTCAGCAGCAGTTGAGTGCGTTGGTGGCGCGCCATCCCGAGCGTTTTGAAGGGGTGCGGGGCTGGGGACTGCTGCAGGGATTGGTGCTGCGAGCCGATGCCGGCATCACCGCCCCCGAGCTGGTGAGGGCGGCCCTGCAGCAGGGTCTGTTGCTGGTGCCCGCGGGCCCTTCGGTGGTGCGCTTCGTGCCGCCGCTGGTGATTCAGCCACGCCATCTGCGCCATGCCGTGCGATGCCTCGAGTCAGCGCTGGTGGGTTTGAAACCTCAGCCACAGGCCTGAGCTGATCCAGCTGCTCCTTGAGCCACCCACACGACAATTTTGCCGATCTGCTTGAGCCGTTCAGCCGTCGCGGCGTTGATCTGGGCCTTGATCGCCTGCAGGCGGCCCTGGCCGATCTCGGCCACCCTGAGCGCTGTTTTGCCGCGGTGCAGGTGGCCGGCACCAATGGCAAAGGGTCGATCTGCACCCTGGTGCACCAGGCCCTGCTCGCCGCCGGCATCCCGGCCGGGCTCTACACCTCGCCGCACCTGGTGAGCTGGACCGAGCGCATTCGCCTGGGGAGCGCTTGCATCACCCCAGCCGATCTGCGCCGTCATCTGCAGACGGCGGCCCCGGCGGCCCGGAGCCATGCCCTCACCCCGTTTGAGCTGGTGACGGCAGCGGCCTTCCTGGCCTTTGCCGAGGCCGGGCTGCCCCTGGTGGTGCTCGAGGTGGGGCTGGGCGGCCGGCTCGATGCCACCAGCTGCCATCCCGATCGCGCCGTGATCGGCCTGGCCTCGGTGGGTCTGGATCACCGCGAGTTTCTGGGCCCCGACCTGGCCAGCATTGCGGCCGAGAAAGCCGGAGTGCTGCAGCGGGGGTGTGTGGCCATCAGTGGCCCGCAGGCGCCCGAGGTTGCTGCCGTGCTCCAAGCCCGCGCGGCTGAGGCCGGTGCCGCGCTGCGCTGGGTTGCCCCACTGGCCCGAGCCGCCAGCGGTGAACTGCAACTTCAGCAGAGCACCTCAGGCGCGCTGTCTCAACCTGGCGGTCAGGGCGAGCCTGGAGCTTGGGTGGCCTGTGGTCTCCCTGGCGCCGTGCAGGCCACCAATGCTGCAGTCGCGCAGGGGATGGTGCAGGCCTTGGCGGAGCAGGGCTGGCCGATCGGCCCCGACGCTGTACAGCGCGGCTTTGCCGCAGCCCGCTGGCCCGGGCGCTTGCAGCAGCTGGATTGGCATGGCATCCCGCTGTTGCTCGACGGGGCCCACAATCCGCCGGCGGCCGCAGCGCTGCGGGCCGAACTTGATGCCCATCCCGAGCACCACGGGCTCATCCCCGGCCCCCGCCTGTGGGTGATCGGCATGCTGGCCAACAAACAGGGCCCCGAGATCCTTCAGACCCTGATGGCACCGGGCGACCGGGCCTGGATCGTGCCGGTGCCGGCCCACGCCAGTTGGAGCCGCGCTGCGCTGGCGGCGGTGCGGAATGACTCCCTTGAGGAGGCTGAAGCGCTGCCTGATGCCCTGCGGGCGGCGGCCTTGGCTGGTTCTCAACGGCTCGTGGTGGCCGGCTCGCTATACCTGATCGGCACCCTGCTGGCCCAGCGTTGAACCAGACCTCGCCGCCTGGGTCAGAGTGGAGGGGTGATCGCGGTGGCTTGCAGATGGCACAGCACAAGGTGCGGGCCCTGGTCGTGTTGCTGGCGATGCTGGCGATGCTGGTGTTCACTCCCCAGGCGGTGCTGGCGGAGTTCTCCGGGGTCGACTACACCCTCACCAACCAGAACGGCGCCGATTTTCACGGTCAGGATCTGGCCAACACCTCGTTTGCGGGAGCGGCCGGTCGCCAGGCCAATTTTTCCGGTGCCCAGCTGCACGGCGCGATCCTCACCCAGGCCGCGTTCCCCGAGGCTGACTTTTCAGGCGCCGATCTCAGTGGGGTGCTGATGGACAAGGTGGATTTTTCAGGGGTCGATTTTTCGGGCGCCAACCTCACCGGAGCCATCGCCTCAGGCAGCAGCTTTGCCGGCGCCACCGTGACCAATGCCGACTTCAGCGATGCCCTGATTGATCGCAACGACCAGCGACTGCTCTGCCGCGATGCCGAGGGCACCCATCCGCTTACCGGGGTAAGCACGCGCGTCAGCCTGGGTTGTTGAGTTGATGTTTGGGTTGTTGAATTGTTTGGGTTATTGAGTTGATGTTGATGTCTCAGTTTTTTGCTGCAGGCATCAATGTGGAACACGTTCTTTCTTGTGCAAGCAGCGAGTTTGCACTATATTAACTAGTGCACTTCAAGGCTCAGTTCAAAGCTTGTCGTGCAGTCGTTATGGATTTGGCCGCAGGTCTTATAGCTTGAATGTCGGGCAATGCCAATGGCTCATGGCGCCATTTCAGCAACCACCACCGCAGACTTTGCCGGCATCTTTGTCTTCCCAGCTGGCGACGTTTGTTCTGCAGAAGCCAGGTTTGCGGGTGCCATTGCCACCGACAACGCTTTCCAGTTCTCCATCTGACAAGCTAAGCGCCTGAAGCTCGTCGGAATTGAGTTGGCATCCTTCCGCTTCGGCAATGTTGGCGAGCTCTTCATTACTTGAGGCTTGATTGACAAGATTTTTGAGCGCTGGATTGGCTTTAATTTTTTCGATGAAATCTTTGAGTTGCTCTTCGGACATGGGTTGCATATTGCTTTTCTGACTCTATTTGTCATCCTGTTTTTGTCAAGTTCTTGATGGCTGGATCTCTGGATCTGATCCCGTGGGCGAACTCTGTGATCCAGCTTGATAACCAAGCTTGGTTATCAAGCTTGGTTATCAAGCCCTGTGATCAAGCCCGATCCGATCAACCCCGCTCCAGCCAGCCGCGCAGTTTGCCGGGGTTGAGCAGGCCCGCTGGGTCGTAGGCCGCTTTGGCTGCGACCTGGTCGGCATCGACCACGCCCAGGCCGCCGTCTTCAACGCTCAGCACATGGGGGTTGAACAGGAATGCCCCCAGCTCGCGGCAATCGGCGATCAGCTGCTCGAGCTGCTCGCGGCCCTGCCAGTGCACCAGGGGCAGGGCCGCGAGCCGCCCCGCACCCTGGTTGCGCACCCCCTCGAGGTGCCAGACGAGGGCCTCGCCCCAGCGGTGGCGCAGCGCTGCCAGGCAGGGCCCCTCGGGCTGGGGCAGCAGCAGTTGCAGGTAGGTCCAGGTCTCGCGTTTCTGCTGGCTGCGCCAGTGCAGGGTGGTGTGGTTCCAGCCCAGCTCCCGCAGGGGAATGCCCTTGCTGGTGCTCTGGGGTTCCTGCCAGAGCAGCTGGCCGCCCAGGGATTGCATCAGGCCCGGCAGGGTCTCGAGCGCCGCCGGTGCCGCCAGTAGCAGCAGCCGGTGTTCGCCAACCGGGTCGCTGCAGCCCGCCGGCCAGGGCATCGCCGCGGCCGCTTCATCCTCCAGCACACAGAGGCTGTTGAGCTCCAGGGCGCTGCGCAGCAACAGTTGCGCTGCGGCCAATGCCTGCTCCCAGTCGCCGAAGCCCACAACGATCTGCACCCAGTCGATCGCGTCGCAACTGGGTAGCCGCAGGGCCGTGAGGATGCCATTGCTGCCGTAGGCATGGTTGAGCGCCTCGCTGCCCGCCGCATCCAGCCGCAGCAGTCGCGGCTCGGGTTCGACGGTCACCACCTCGAGCCCCAGCAGGTTGCCGGGGTCGCGCAGAAAGCCCCAGCGCAGCGAGCCGATGCCACCGCTGCCTCCGGCGATGAAACCACCGATCGTGGCGCTGCGCACCGTGCTGGGCATCAGCCGCAGGGCGCGGCCTGCGGGGGCCAGGTCGCGTTCCAGGTCCCCCATCAGGGCGCCCGCTTCCACCTCGATCACGCCGCTGATGGGATCGAGCTGACGCAGCCGGTTGAGCGCGCTCAGATCCAGCACGACGCCACCGCTGAGCGGCACGCATTGGCCGTAGTTGCCGGTGCCAGCTCCGCGGCAGGTGAGCGGCACGCCGTGGCGAGCGCAGGCACCCGCCACCGCCATCACCTCGGCCGTTGTGGTGGGCCTGGCCACCAGCTGGGCCAGTCGACCCTCCAGCAGCGGCACCAGCACCGGGGAGTACTCGAAGAAATCCCTGGAACAGCGCGCCAGTTCAGCGGGGTTCTCGGCTCCGATCAGGCCCAGGGCCGAATGCTGCTGGGCCAGCTCGCTGCGCAGGGCCTGCATCGCTCCGGCTGTCGGAGGGGCGGGCAGGCCAGCGGGCAGGGCGGCAGGCAGAACCGTCACGGCGGCGGCACAAGGGAGTTCAGCTTGGCAGCGGCACCGCTGGGCCGTTCTTCCAGGCCGTGTCGATCCAGACGCCTTGGCGCATCACGCGCCGGCGCGGCGGACGGGCCAGCACCTCCCCCCAGCTGCTGGCCTCCAGCACCACCAGATCGGCGGGGCATCCGGGCCTGAGCACCCCATCCCAGGGCAAGCCCATCACCCGCGCGGCGGCACTGGTGAACGGTGCCAGGCCCTGCCGCTGCCAGGGATCGAGGTGGCTGGTGGTGAAGCACAACCGCAGCAGCTCGATCGGGTCGTAGTCGCCGCCGGGATACCAGGGGTCCTGCACGTTGTCGCCGCCGACGGCGACCTCGATGCCGGCTGCCTGCAGCGGCCTGATTGGCGCCTGGGCCCGCAACCAGGGGGTGTGGCCGTGGCGGCGACCCAGCAACCAGAGGTTGGTGCGCGGCAGGGCCACCACCTGCAGGCCAGCGGCGGCCATCTGATCGGCCAGCCGAGCGATCCGGCCTGGAGCCAACAGCGCCATGCTGCTGGCATGGCTGCAGGTGAGCGGGATCCCCGGGCGCATCGCTCGCACCTCGCGGGCGATCAAGGCCACCCCGGCCCCGGCCTCGCTGTCGCCTTCGTCGACGTGCAGATCGACGCCGCAACCCAGGCGGGCGGCGTGCTGCAGCAGGGCCCGCAGGGCCCGGGCGTCCTCCACGGCATGGCCAAATGGTGGCCCCAGCACACCGCCCAGCAGTCCCCCGGCCGCCGCCACCCGCCGGGCCAGTGACTCCGCTTCGGGGTTCAACCAGAAACGAAGCGGCACCAGCGCCACCAGCTGCAGCGTGATCCGATCTGCCCAGCGCCGCTGCTGCTCGAGCAGCACCTCCCAGCTGGCCTCGCTGGCGGCGCCACCGCCGCTGTCGATGTGGCTGCGGATCGCCCGCACTCCATAGCACCAGGCCTGCTGCAGCGCCCGCTCGCTGCGTTCGCGCACCTGCTCGGCGCTGCGCACCTCAAACTCCCGCAGGTTGGCGGCCAGCGCCGCCGCCATCGTGCCCTCGGGGTTGGGAAAGGCGGCGTGGCTGAAGGTCTTGTCGAGGTGGGCGTGGGGCTCCACCAGGGCCGTCAGCGCCAGCCCACTCCCGGGGGGCTGCCCCGGGTCGGCGTTGATCGAAGCCACGCGCGACCCGTCAAGCGTCAGCTGCACCCCGACCAAGCCATCGCTGTCGGCCGGGGGTAGATCCATGCGGCTGGCGTCGACCAGGCAGCGGGGCAGGCGCAGGCGCATCCGTCAGGGGGTGGTGCTGGTCTGCAGCACCACAAAGTGCCCGGCCAACGCTAGCGTGGTCACGCCATAACGGGGCAAACGCCAGTTGGGCACCAGCTGCTGACCGCCAAAGTTGGTGCTGTACACACTGGCCAGACCAAGATTGAGCCGGCGGCTGTGTTCGCGGGCCAGGCGGCCCAGGGTCTGGCGTTGCTCCTGCACCAGGGCGCTGCAGTTGGGAATCACCATCTGCAGCAGCATCGGCAGGGCTGGCTTGTGGCACAGCTCCTGGTCGACCAGGTGCACCAAGCGCACGGCGGCGAAGTCTTCGAAGTCGGCCGGGGTGGGGTTGGTCAGGGCCAGGCCGCAGGCCAGCAGGGCAGCGGTGATGCCGAAGGCAGACCACAACGGCTGTCGGGTGCTTGGCAAGGGATTGGGAGGCCCAACGGCGCCATC
>VGPQ01000038.1 GCA_016882555.1 Cyanobacteria bacterium M_surface_7_m2_040 | reverse complement strand
CCGCGAATATGAAGATCCCGAGCGCTCGATGCTCGAGCTGGTGTTTGCCCCGGCCAAAGACTGGATCGGCCGCAGCGACGACGACATCGTCGCCGCCACCCTGGAGGAGCTCAAGCGCCTGTTCCCGATGCACTTCACCGGCGACAACCAGGCGGTGCTGCGCAAGGCGATCGTCGTCAAGACGCCGCTGTCGGTCTACAAGACCGTGCCCGGCTGCCAGCAGCTGCGCCCCGATCAGACCTCGCCGATCGCCAACTTCTTCATGGCCGGCGACTACACGATGCAGCGCTATCTGGCCTCGATGGAAGGGGCGGTGCTCAGCGGCAAGCTGTGCGCCGGGGCTGTCTCGGCGGCGATGGATCAGGGTCGCGTGGCTGCTGCAGCTCCTGCGGCAGCGGTCGCCTGACCGTGGTGACGGTGCTCCCCAGCCTGGAGCAGGCCTACGACGACTGCCGAGCGGAAACGGCGCAGTGGGCCAAGACCTTTTACCTGGGCACCCTGCTGATGCCCCCGGCCAAGCGTCGGGCCATTTGGGCCATTTACGTGTGGTGCCGGCGCACCGATGAGCTGATGGACAGCGCCGAAGCCCAGGCGCGCCCCGTCGAGGAGCTCTCCGCCCGCCTCGATGCCTGGGAGCAGCGCACCCGGGAGCTGTTTGACGGCACGGTGCGCGACGGCCTGGATCTGGTGATGGCCGACACCCTGCAGCGCTACCCCCAGCCGCTGCAGCCCTACCTCGACATGATCGAGGGGCAGCGCATGGATCTGCTGAAGCACCGCTACGCCAGCTTCGCTGAGCTGCAGCTTTATTGCTACCGCGTGGCGGGCACGGTGGGTCTGATGACCCAGGAGGTGATGGGCGTTGATCCGGCTTACACCACGGCACCGTGGAGCGACGCCCCCGACACCTCCGAGGCAGCAGTGGCCCTGGGCATCGCCAACCAGCTCACCAACATCCTGCGTGATGTGGGCGAAGACCGGGGCCGCGGCCGCATCTACCTGCCCCTTGATGAGCTGGCCCGCTTCGGCGTGTCTGAGGAGCAGCTGATGGCCGGTGTGGTCGACGACCACTGGCGTCGCCTGATGGCCTTCCAGCTCCAGCGCGCCCGCGACTGGTTCGCCCGCAGCGAAGCCGGGGTGCGCTGGCTGGCGCCCGATGCCCGCTGGCCGGTGTGGGCCTCGCTGCGCCTGTACCGGGGCATCCTCGATGTGATCGAGCAGCACGGCTACGACGTGTTCAACAAGCGGGCCTATGTGCCCAAGGCGGGTAAGCTACTCGATCTGCCGCTGTCGTTTGTGGTGGCCCAGGTGCGCTGAGCCCTCGGCTCATGCCGAGTGCTCGATCCAGCGCATCAGGATCGGATTCACCTGCTCGGGGGCTTCGTCATGGGGGCAATGCCCCAGCCCCGGCAGCACCACCAGGTCGCGGATGCAGCCATAGGCCTGCGCCCATTGCCGCGCCTCATCCGGGTTTTCCCAGGGGTCAGCCTCACCCCAGAGCAATCTCACCGGCAGCGACGGCGCCAGCACGGTCAGGTCGCGCAGCAGATCCGGCGCGAGGTGGTCGTTGAACAGGTTGACGAAGCCGCGGAAGCTCTCCAGCGCGCCGGCGTCGGTGCTGGGCCGATACAGCAGCTCGATCAGCGCGTCATCAACGTTGGCACCGCTGGGGTAGGCCCGCCGCAGCACCTGGCGGATCACGGCGGGGCGGGCCAGGCTGCGAAACAGTCCTGCCAGCAGCCAGCGGCGCCGCACCAGTTGCTTCACCAGCGGCCTGCTGGCCCGCTCCCAGGCCGGCAGTAGGGCTGCCCGTTTGTCATCGAGGGTGCGCTGGGCGCAGTCGATCAGCACCACGCCGGCCGGCGGCTGCCCGTCCTTGGCCAGCAGCCGGGCGGCAGTGAGGCTCACCACCGCACCGATCGAGTTGCCCACCAGATGCACGGGCGCCTGCGGGGCCTCAGGTGTGATCACCTCAGCGATGAAGGCGACCAGTTGCTCGGCCCAGAGGTCAAAGCCGTAGGCCACGGCTCCCGGCCGTTGGGCCTCACCATGGAGCCAGGAGGGTGGCTTGCTGCTGGCGCCAAAGCCCAGCAGATCGATGGCCCACACCTGGGCCACCGCTGCCAGGGCCGGCAGCGTGTGGCGCCAGTGCTGCCGGTTGGCGCCGAAGCCATGCACCAGCAGCACCTGAGGGGCATCCCGGTGCTGCGGTTTGGGCCCCTGGGCATAGGCGATGCAAAAGCCCCGCCAAGACCACCGTTGCGGTGGATTCAGCAGGGCCATCGGCCTCGATTCCGGCTGCGGTGAAGCGATCAGACCGCCGCCGTCTGGTTGGCCAGCAGTGCTTTGAGTTTGGAGAGCTCACCGGCCCAGCGGGGATCGGGGGCTTCGCTGTCGACGCTGTCGGCATGCACCACCTTGTTGATGGCCTTGCGGGCCACCGCATTGCCGGCGCCTGCGGGGCTGCGGCGGTCACCCGTGCCACCGCTGCGGGCATCGCGCCGCTCCGAGACCTCGATGCGCAGGGCGTTGCCGCCGAAGTCCTTGCCGTTGAGCTGCTCGATCACGGCGTCGGCCAGTGTCTGGTTGTCGACGTTGGCGAAGCCGAAGCCGCGGCATGCGCCGGTGTCGCGGTCGTTCACGGCCTTGAAGCGCACCCCCTCGCCCACGCTGGCAAACAGAGCTTCAAGCTCCTTGGCATCAAAGGCGGTCGGCAGGTTGCCGACATAGAGACGAACGCTCATGGGGGGAAAGGAAGGGGAAGGGCTTGGGCGGGCTGTCTTGCTTCAACGCCTTTGCGCCACAAAGTCAAACACGGCGCCGGTTCACTCAGTGGCGGCTGAGCCAGAGGCGGGCGCTGTTGATCACCGCGTCCTGATCGGCATCGCGATCAACGGCCGCCGGCAGCCGGCCAAAGGCCCGCTCCTGGCTCAGGTGCTCCAGCAGTGCCCCCAGCTGCGGGCCGGGGCGCAGCCCCAGCAGCGCCTGCAGCTGGCCGCCATCGCGGGGTGGTCGCGGGTGCAGCAGCGGATCGCCCGCATCCCGCCAGCGCCGCACCAATGCCCTGTTGTCCTCACAGGGGGGCAACAGCAGCAGCAGCGCCGGCAGTTCGGCCTCGAGGCTGCGGTGCAGGCCAAAGCGCTCGGCCTCTTGCAGGGCGCTGGGTTGGCGCCCTGCCAGCAGCTGCCAGCCCTGGCGCAGCCGTTGCACCTGCTTTTGGAGCGCCCGGCTGCTGCGCAACCGCTCCAGGGCGGTGGCATCGGCCAGGCAGGCCAGCCGCGCCAGCGGCAGGGCCCAGGCCAGCTCGCCCGCCTGCAGGCCCAGCCCTTCGCCCCGGGCCATGCCCAGGGCGCTGAGCGGGGGCTCGAGGGGTGCGGTGCCAGCCAGCCAGGGCTCCAGCAGGCCGCTGCGGGCCGCCTCCAATAGGCCGCCTGCGCCAGCGGGCGCACAGGCCAGCTTCTCCAGTTCGGCCAGCACCCGTTCGCTGGCCACGCCCCCCAGCCGGGCGCGGTGCTGCTCGATCCAGGCCTGGGTCTGGGGCGCGAGCTTGAAGTCCAGCTCGCAGGCCAGGCGCAGGCCCCGCAGCAGCCGCAACGGGTCGCTCAGCAGGTTGGCTTCGCAGATGGCGCGCAGCTCGCGTCGCTCCAGGTCGGCCAGGCCGTCCGTGGGATCGAGCAGGCCCTGCTGCGGCTGCAGGGGCAGGGCGATGGCGTTGATGCTGAAATCGCGCCGGCCCAGATCGGCCTCCAGGCTGCCCCCCTCACAGGCGGCCAGATCAATGGTCCAGCCGTGCAGCACCAGGCGGGCGATGTCGCGTTCGCCGTCGAGCACCACGGGGCTGCCGCCCAGCTGGCGGGCCAGCGTGCGGCACAGGGCGATGGCGCCGGCTGGTACCACCAGATCGAGGTCGGGTTGCTGGGGCAGTCGCCCCAGCAGGCCATCGCGCACGGCGCCGCCCACCAGCGCGCTGCCGGCGGGCAGGGCCGCCAGGGGCAGCGGCCAGGCCTGCGGATTGAGCCGTTGCCACAGCAGGGTTGCCAGCGCCGCTGCAGCGGTGGCCCCAGCCGGCACAATGGGCTCCTGGCATGGCTGCGGCCGCATGTGCATCTGCGTGGACTGCCACTGGATCGACCGCTGTCAGGCCTACCACGCGGTGGAGCGGCAGCACGGTGCGGCCCACCTCAATCCGGCCCCCGATTTCGTGCCCCGGCAGCCCCGGATCCATGTGCAGGTGCGCGATCTCGACAGCGATACGGCGGCGGCGGCCGTCGGGGTCGAGTGGGACGTGCGCGCCTGCGGCAGCTTTGAGGCCGATCTCGGCCGCTGGCAGCGCCTGCGCCCCGGTGCCGTGGTGCCCACATGAGCCTGCTGCTGGCTTTGCACAGCTCCAGCCCGGTGTTGGGGGTGGGGGTGCTGGATCTGGAGGATCCCGATCAGGCCCCGCAGGTGGCGGCCTTCGAGCTCGGTCGCGGTCTCTCCAACCAGCTGCTCGCTTGCATTGAAGAGCTGTTGCCGGCTCAACGCTGGCCCACCCTGGCGCGCCTGGCGGTGGCCACCGGGCCCGGTGGCTTCACCGGCACCCGGCTCACGGTGGTGCTGGCTCGCACCCTCGCCCAGCAGCTGCAGCTCCCCCTCGATGGCATCAGCAGCTTTGCGCTGATCGCCGCCCGTTGCAGCATCAGCGAGCCCACCTGGTTGTGCCAGACCCTGCCGCGCCGGGGCGTGGTGGCCGGTTTGTATGGCCCCGATCCCGCGGCGCCGGGCCAGGTGCTCGAACAGCAGGCACCGCGCCTGTTTGCTGCCGATGCTGAGCTGCCGGCTGGCCCGCAGCTCGATGCCGAGGTGCGCCTCCCCGCCGACGTGCAGCAGCTGCTGGCGTTCAGCGCCGCCCGCGCTGCCGCCGGCGATGGGGCCGCGCCCTGGCAGAGCGTGTTGCCGCTCTATCCCACCAGCCCCGTTGCCTGCTGATGCCTGCGCCCCGCAACCGCCGGCGCAAGCCCCAGGCCCGAATGCGGCGCGCTGAGCCGGCGACGGGACGGCGGCGGCTCCGGCGTGCCCTGGTGCTGGCGGCCGCTGGAGGTGCCCTGCTGTGGCTGTCGCGGGGCTGGTGGTGGCCAGCGCCGCCCCAGCCCCAGATGATCCTGGTGCTCGGCGGCGATGTGGCCCGCGAGCAGGCCGCCGCCGAGCTGGCCCGCCGGCGCAGCCTGCCGGTGGTGGTCAGCGGCGGCAGCAACCCCGAATACGCCCACTGGTTGTTCGCGCAGCGGGAGGGGCTGCCCCAGGGGCAGGTGCTGCTCGATTACCGCGCCCAAGACACGGTCTCCAACTTCACCTCGCTGGTGGATGACCTGCGCCGGGCCCGCATCCGCCATGCCCTGCTGGTCACCAGCAGCGACCACATGGAGCGGGCCTTGCTGGTGGGCCGGCTGGTGGCGGGCAGCCGCGGCATCCACCTCTCGCCGGTGCCGGTGAGCTGCGGCGACTCCTGCCAGCGGGAGCCGCGCCGCAAGATCTGGTTTGACGGGCTTCGCTCAGTGCTGTGGGTGCTGAGCGGCCACGATTTCAGGACCTGGGCGGCAGATCACCTGCCGCCGTGGCTGGGAGGCGTGGCTGGGGCTCGCCAGCGCTGATCAGGCCCTGATCCAGCAGGGCATTGATCTGCTGCTGGCAGGCGGCGGTGGCCTGATCGAGATCGGCCCGGCGCCTGCTGGCCGGCGGCGGGATCAGGGTGCCGATGCGAATGTGAATCGGCACCAATCGCAGCCGTTTGGCACCGGTGCCCAGGGCGCGGTGGCTGTTGACGATGGCCACCGGCAGCAGGGGCACCCCGGCCCGTGCGGCCAGCAGGGCGGCCCCGGGTTGCGGGGCATTGACGCGCCCGTCGCCCTGGCGGGTGCCGTCGATGAACACGCCGATCGCCCAGCCCTCCTCGAGGCGGTCGGTGGCGGTGCGGATCGCCTCACGATCGCTGGCACCGCGGGCCACCGGATAGGCGCCGCAGGCCCGGATGATCGGCCCCAGCAGCGGCACGCGAAACAGCTCAGCCTTGGCCATGAAGGCCACCGGGCGGCCCAGGGCGTGGCCCAGCAGGGGCGGGTCGAGGTGGGAGCCGTGGTTGGCCACCACCACCATGGCGCCGTCCATCGGCACATGGGCATTGCAGCCGGTGCGCCCGCGAAACAGCAGCCGGTAGACCGGAAACACCAGCAGATAACTGATCAACCGGTAGGTCAGGCTCGGCTTCGGGGTGCTCAGCAGGGCGGGGGGCTCGGCCCGTTTGCGGCGCCTCAGCACCCGCTTCACGGCATTGACCGGACGGTTCACAGCGCGCGTCACAGGCCCAGGTCGCCGGCAGAGCTGATCTGGGCGGTGGTGAGACCAGGGCAGCTGCGCTTGATCAGGCCGCTGAGCACATTGCCGGGGCCGATCTCCACAGCCACGCTGATGCCTTCGGCGTCCAGGCGCTGCATCGTTTCGCGCCAGCGCACACCGCTCGTCATCTGGCTCTGGAGGCGCTGCTTCAAGGCTGCGCCGCTGGTTTCGGGGCTGGGATCGGTGTTGCTCAGCACCGGGATCTGGGCATCGGCAAAGGGCACGGCCTCCAGCTCAGCGCCAAAGGCGGCCGCGGCCTCGGCCATGAACGGCGAGTGAAAGGCGCCGCTCACGGGCAGCGGAATCGCCCGCTTGCAGGTGAGCTGGCTGCTCACCTGGGCCACCGCCGTGGGGCTGCCCGAGATCACCACCTGGGCGTCGCTGTTGTCGTTGGCGATCACCACCCCCTCGGTGGCGGCCACCAGCTCCTCGAGCTGGGCGCGATCAAAGCCCATCACCGCGGTCATGGCCCCGCCGCCGGCGGCCGCCATCAGCTCGCTGCGGCGCTGGATCAGCTGCAGACCAGTGTCGGCATCAAACACCCCGGCTGCGTAGAGGGCCACCAGTTCGCCGGCGCTGTGGCCCGCCACCAGCTGGGCACTGCGGCCCTGGGCCTTCAGCCCATCGATCAGCAGGCTCTCGACCACAAACAGGGCCGGCTGGGTGTTGCGGGTGTCGTTGAGGTCGCCTTCGCCTTCGCCGGCGCAGATCGCCAGCAGGTCGCGGCCCAGCAGCGCGGCGGCGGCGTCAAAGCGCTCGCGGGCACCGGGCAGCTCCAGCACAGCGGCGGCCATGCCGAGCTTCTGCGATCCCTGGCCGGGAAACACCCAGGCATTGCCCATGAACCGTGGCTCCTGCTCACCGCGAGAGGAGACTAGATCTCGACCTCAGCCCCGTGGTCCGCTCCAGCGCAGCAGCGCCGCACCCCAGCTCAGGCCCGCCCCGAAGCCACTGCTGGCCAGCAGATGGCCGCTCTGCACCCGCCCATCGCGCACCGCTTCATCCAGCATCAGCGGGATCGTGGCCGCCGAGGTGTTGCCGTAGTGCGCCAGGTTGCTCAGCACCCGCTCGTGGGGCACGGCAAAACGGTCGGCCACCGCATCGAGGATGCGCTGGTTGGCCTGGTGCAGCAGCAGCCAGTCCAGCGCCTCCGCATGGGTGCCGGTGGCGTCGAGCAGCTCGGCCAGGATCTGTGGCACCTCCCGCACCGCAAATTTGTAGACCTCCTGGCCGTTCATCTGCAGGGGTGCAAAGCCGCCGCGCTGGGCGCTCACCCCTTCGAGCAGGGGCTGATGGTGGTCGGTCTGGGCCAGGGTCAGGCAGGCGTTGCGGCTGCCGTCACTGCGCATGCGAAACCCCAGCAGGCCCGACTCGGCCGCCGGGCAGGCCTCCACCGCCACGGCGGCGGCCCCGTCGCCGAACAGCACGCAGGTGCGGCGATCGTCCCAGTCGAGCCAACGGCTCAGCTGGTCGGCGCCGATCACCAGGGCCCGCGTCATGCTGCCGCCGGCCAGATACTGCCCCGCGGTGATCAGCGCAAACAAAAAGCCGCTGCAGGCGGCGGTGAGGTCGAAGGCCACGGCATGGCGAGCCCCGATCGCCGCCTGGATGCGCGGGGCGGTGCCAAACAGATCGTCGGGGCTCGAGGTGGCCAGCACGATCAGGTCGAGTTGATCGGCGCTCCAGCCGGCATGGTCGAGGCAGGCCTGGGCGGCGCGGCTGGCCAGGGCGGTGAGGCCTTCGTCGGGGCCGGCAATGCGGCGGGCGGCGATGCCGGTGCGGGTGCGGATCCAGTCGTCGTTGGTGTCGACCCGTGCGCTCAGCGCCTCATTGCTCACGCTCGCGGCGGGCACGGCACTGCCCGATCCCACCAGCGCCATGCCCTGCAACAGAGATCCCGCCGCTGATGCGCTCAAGGGGAAACCACGGTTGGGCTCAGTCAACCACAGGCGCTTGAGCTGAGCGCATGCAGGTTGTCCATCACCCCGTGGCTGGCGGCCGAGTGGGCCAGCCGCAGGGCACTCAGCACCGACAGGGCCTTGCTGCTGCCGTGGCCGATCACGCACACCCCGTCGACCCCCAGAAGCAGGGCGCCGCCGTGCTCGGCATGGTCGAGGCGCTTCTTGATGCGGCGCAGGTTGCCGATCAGGAAGGCCGAGCCCACCTTGCCGCGGCGGCCGCGGGGCAGTTCCGCCTTGATCACATCGAGCAGCACGCTGCCCACGCTTTCCAGAAATTTCAGCAGCACGTTGCCGGTGTAGCCGTCACAGACCACCACGTCGAACGCACCCGAGAGGATGTCGCGCCCTTCGCAGTTGCCGGCGAAGTGGAAGCGGGGCTCAGCGGCCAGCAGCGGATGGGTGCGCAGGCAGAGCTCGTTGCCCTTGCACTCCTCTTCGCCGATATTCACCAGGCCGATGCGGGGCTGGGCCACCTGCAGCACGTCGCGGCTGTAGATGCTGCCCAGCAGCGCCCACTGCAGCAGCCACTCGGGCTTGCAATCCATGTTGGCGCCCACATCGAGCACCAGCACCTGCTGCTCGGGGTCCTTGGTGGGAAACAGGGCGCCGATGGCGGGGCGGTCGATGCCCTTGAGGCGCCCGAGCCGGAAGATCGCCGAGGCCATCACGGCCCCGGAATTGCCGGCTGAATACACGGCGGTGGCCCGGCCCTCCTTGACCAGGTCCATGGCCCTGTTGATGCTGGCGTCGCGCTTCTTGCGCACCACCGTGGCCTCCTCGTTCATGCCCACGGAAGGGCCGCTGGCCACCAGCTCGATC
>VGPQ01000037.1 GCA_016882555.1 Cyanobacteria bacterium M_surface_7_m2_040 | reverse complement strand
TCCATTATGGATCGGTGGATATCGCTTCTTCAGCAATGGTCTCGCCTCATTGATTGAACGGATTGCGGTTGATGGCGCGATCAGAGAGCGTGGCTGAACGCCACGCATCGAGTTCTGTTTCTAGCTTGCGCAGCTGCCTTGCTCTTGATGGAGGCCTCTTTGCCCAACCGCTTGCGGCTGGAACGCGAGCTTGATGAGGCCCGCCGCATGGGCCGTTGGCTGGCCGACGATGAGCGTGAGGCCCTGGAGCTGGCCCAGCAACAGCAAGCTCAGGTTGTCCTGGTGGAACGCCGGCAGCGGCGCAAGCTGCTGATCCTGACGGCGGTGTGTGTGCTGATTCCGCCCCTGTGGCCGCTGGCCCTGGGCTTGGTGCTCTACCTGCTGTTCCCCCGTACCACCAAACGCTTCGGTCTGATCGCCGGCGCCCTGCTGTTGGCGGGTGGCGCGCTGATCACCGTGCTGGTGCTTACCCTGCTGGTGGCGGTGTTGGTCGCCCTGTTCTGAAGGGGTTGCCGGGCAGATGCTTGAGGCTGTAGCCACCCAGCTCCCAGCCCTTGACCAGCTTGTAGACCACCGGCACCACCAGCAGGCTGAGGGCGGTGGAGGCCAGCAGGCCGCTGAAGGCCACGGTGCCGATGCTGATCTGGCTGCCTGAACCGAAGCCGCTGGCCAGCAGCAAGGGCACAAACCCGGCCAGCGACGAGAACGCCGTCAGCAGGATCGGCCGCAGGCGCGCCGTGGCGGCCCCCTGGATGGCTTCATCGAGCGCCACCCCAGCCGCCAGCCGTTGATTGGCGAATTCGACAATCAAAATGCCGTTCTTGGCGGCCAGGCTGACCAGCACCAGCAGGCCCATCTGGCCATACACGTCGAGGGGGATGCCCCGCACGGCCAGGCCAATCGCCGCCCCCAGCAGGGCCAGGGGCACCGTGACCCCAATGATCAAGGGATCCATGAAGTTGTTGTAGAGCGCGGCCAGCACCAGCAGCATCACCACCAACCCGATGGCGAACACGCGCACGTTGCTGCCGTCGGCTCGCGCCTCTGCGCGGGCCAGGCCGGCCCATTCGAGCTCGGTGACGCCCCCAAGCCGCTGCTGCACCTGCTCGAGGATCGCCATCGCCTGGCCACTGCTGACCTCCGGCTTGGGCAGGGCCCGCACGCTGATCGAGCGCACCAGCCGGGTGTGGTTGATGCTGGTGGGGCCGCTGCCCTCCTGGAGCTGCACCAGCTGCTCGAGCGGGATCAGCTTGCCCTCGCGGTTGCGCACCATCAGCGCCAGCACATCGCCGGCGTCGCGGCGCCGGCTGCCCTCGAGCTGCACGATCACCTTGCGCACCTGCTCGCTTTCAAAGCTGTCGTTGACGTAGTCGCTGCCGAAACTGCTGCCCAGGGTGTCGACCACCGCTGCCAGGTCCACCCCCAGCGAGGCCATCTGCAGGCGGTCGGGCACCAGCACCAGCTGGGGCGCCCCGGCGCTGAACCGCGTCGACACCCGCGCGAAGGCTCCTGAGGCGCGGGCGGCGCTGATGAAGCCCTGCACCTGCTGCTCAAACGCCTCCAGGCTGAGCTGGCCGTTGCTGACATCGAGCAGCTCGAGCTCGAGGCCGCCTTCGGCACTGAAGCCGCGCACGCTGGGCGGTTCGCTCAGCTGCACCATGGCCTGGCGCACCCGTTGGCGCAACTTGGCGTTGAGCCGCTCGGCCACCGCTGCCGTGCCCTGCCCGCGGCCGCGCCGCGCCTCGATCGGGGCCAGCCGCAGATAAAAGAGGCCCTTGTTGGGGCTGCTGTCACCAAACGAGCGGCCGGCAAAGAAGGTGGCCCGGGTGATCAGCGGTTCGCTCGCCACCACCTGCCGCACCTGGTTCAACACCGCCTGGGTCTGTTGCAGCCCCTGGCCGTCGGGCAGGATCACCACCCCCCGCAGCTGGCCGGTGTCCTCCTGCGGAATGAAGCTCTTGGGCAGCGCCTGCAGGGCCAGGGCGGTCACCAGCATCCCCACCAGCAGCAAGGCCACCACCCGCCTGGAGTGCCCCATGACGCGATCGAGCAGGCGTGCGTAGGGCGCTTCGAGGCTCTCCAGCCAGCGCCTGGGCGGATCGATCCAGCGCAGCAACCAGGCCGGTTCGGGGCGCTCAGGCCGCACCAGCCGGCTCGCCAGCATGGGGGTGAAGGTCAGTGCATTGAAGGTCGAGAAGCTGATCGCGGCGCTGATCGTGATCGCGATGGGGGCATAGAGCCGACCGGCGCTGCCTCCCAGGCCCAGCACGGGCACAAACACCACGACCAGCACCAGCGAGGTGGCGATCACGGCGCTGCCCAGCTCGGCCATGGCCGAGCGGGCCGCCTGCAGGGGCGGCGTGCCGGCTTCGATGCGGCGACCGATGTCTTCGCTGACGACGATGGCGTCGTCCACCACCAGCCCCGAGGCCAGCACCATGCCAAACAGGGTGAGGGTGTTGAGCGACTGACCCGTCACCAGCAGCACACTCAGGGAGCCGATCAGGGCGACCGGCACGGCCGCCGCCGACACCAGGGCCAGGCGGCTGTTGCCCAGCCCCAGCAGCAGCACCACAAACACCAGCAGCACCGCGTCCCGCAGGCTCCTGGTGGTGGCGTCGATGCTGCCCTTGACGTAGTCGGCTTCATCGACGATCAGCTGCATGCCGATCCCGGGCGGGAAGCGGGGCTCGAGTTCAGCCAGCGCCGCATTCACCGCATCGCTCACGGTGATGGCGTTGCTGCCGTCGCGCTGGTTGACGATCAACGCCACCACCGGGTCGCCCTTGAGGTTGGTGGCGATGGCGTCGTAGCTCTCGTTGCCCAGCTCGACCCGGCCCACATCGCGCAGCAGGGTGATGCCGCCCCGCTTGGCGTCGCGGGCCACCACCAGTTGCTCGAATTCGGCGGGGCTGCGCAGGCGGCCCTCCATGCGCAGCGGCAGGGTCAGCTCCTGACCGGGAGGGCTGGGGGCATCGCCGCTCTGGCCCAGGGCGGCCAGCACGTTCTGCTGCTGCAGGGCCGTGCGCACATCGCCGATGGTGAGGCCCCGTTCCTCGAGGCGCCAGGGGTCGAGCCACAGCCGGAAGGCCAGGCTGTTGCCGCCCGACAGGCTGACGCTGCCCACCCCCGGCACCCGCTGGATTCGGTCGCGGATCACCTGGTCGACCCAGCCGCTCAAAAAGGTGTCGCTGTAGGTGGTGCGGTCGGCGCTGAAGCTCAGCACCATCAGCAGGTCATCGGAACTGCGCCGCACTTGCACGCCCTGGCGGGCCACGCTGGCGGGCAGCAGGCGGCTGACCACCGCCGTCTCGTTCTGGGTGTTGATCTGGTTGAGCTCAGGGCTGCCGCCCTCAAAGCTGAGGCTGATCGAGCTGGCGTTGGCCGAGCTGGTGGAGCGGATCGAATCGAGGCGCTCGAGCCCGTTGAGCTGCTTCTCGAGAATGGCGGTCACCCCCTGCTCCACCACTTCGGGGCTGGCGCCGGGGTAGCTGGCCCGCACCGTGACACGGCTGGGGGCAATGGGGGGCAGGTTTTCCACCTGCAGCGCTGGCAGCGCCACCAGTCCCAGCAGCAGCACCAGCAGGCTGCACACCAGGGTGAACACCGGCCGTTTGAGAAACGGATCCGAGAGCGATTTCACAGGGGCTGCAGGGTCAGGAGCCAGATGCCGGCTCAGGTGTTGGCGACACCGGGCAGCAGGGTCGCCACATGGTCTGCATCGAGTCTGCCTGCCTGCTGCAGCACCCGGGTGATGCGGGTGATGTCGAGCACTGCATGCACCGTGTAGCCCGCCTCGGCCAGACGCTCCTTGGCGTGGCGGTCGTGGTCGCCGCCGTGATCGAGAAAGACGACCACATCGCGCACCACCACCCCTGAGCTCTCGAGCTTGGCGATGCCTTCGAGCACGCTGCCGCCGGTGATCAGGATGTCGTCGACGACGGCGACCACATCGCCGGGTTCAAAGTCGCCTTCGATCAGCCGCCTGGCCCCATGGGCCTTGACCTCCTTGCGCGGGTAGATCAGCGGTTTGTGCAACTGCAGCGACAGGCCCGTGGCGGTGGGCAGCGAGCCGTAGGGAATGCCGGCGATGCGATCGAATGGCAGCTCCCGCAGCAGCTCGGCATAGCCGTTCAGCACCCGTTGGAACAGGTTTGGGTCGGAGATGATCTGGCGCAGGTCGACGTAGTAGTTGAACACGGCTCCACTGGCCTGCACATACTCACCGAACAGCAGGCAGCCGATGTCGAACAAATCGACGATCAGTTCGGCCATCGGATCGTCGGTCTGCGGCGCCCACAGCGTGCAGCTCTGCTGGCCAGCGTTCAGCTGCTGGGCCTGGACGCGCTCGCGGCTGTCGTTGATCTGACGGCGCAGGGCGTCGGCACGTTCGGCCAGGTCGTCTTCGACCAGCAGGTTCTGGGGCAGTGGCAGCAGCAGGCCATCGCCCGCCTGGCTGAGTCCCGCCTCCAGCAGGGGCTCCAGCTGGTCTTCCTCGGCCCAGAGGCTGCGCAGCAGCAGAAACCGCTGTGGCGCCGCCTGCCGCACCGCCGCCAGCACGGCCGGGTCGCTGGTGCCCACCTCCAGCAGCAGCTGCTCGGGGGTGGCCCACAGCTGGCTCTCGCGCACGATGTGCAGATACAGGGGCGACTCTTCGCCAGGGAAGTGCTGCAGCACCCGCGCCGCCGGGTTGGAGCTGTGGCAGGTGATCACCACCCCCTTGTCGGGGTAGAGCAGAAACGGAGCGGCAATGTCCTGGCCGGCCAGGGGCGAGAGGGTGACCCCATCGGCCCCCAGCTCCTTAAACAGGAAGTGGGCCAGGGCCGAGGAGCTGTTGAGATCCCCGTGCTTGGCATCGATGATCAGTGGGACGTTGGCGGGCACCAGATCCCGCACCTCGGCCAGCAGCTCCAGGCCGATGGGCCCCAGGGCCTGGTAAAACCCTAGGCTGGGCTTGAACGCACAGACGTGCGGGGTGGTGGCCTCCACCACCGCCTTGATCCAATGGCGCGCCTGGCTCAGAAACGAGCGCCCCGCCAGGCCCCGCGCCGCCGCCCAGCTGGCCAGCAGCTCTGGGTTGGGGTCGAGCCCGGTCACCAGCAGGCTCTGGTGGCGGCTGATGGCCTCGGTCAGCTGGATGAAGAAGGCCATGGGGAAGCCCCGGGGCTGCAACGGATGCCCGCTGCCGTGTTACGGCGGCCAGTGTCTGAACCGCGAGCCCTCGCAACAGGTCGTTGCGTTTAGGGCACTCGCCAGGCCAGGGTTTCGCCCGCATGAAACGGCACCAGCTCCACCGCCTCGCCGGCGCCATCGTTGCCGTGCAGGCGTGCCGGCACCGTCACTGGAACGCGCTCCAGGGTCACGGTGCCGGTGTTGAGCGGCAGCCCGTAGAAGCGTGGGCCGTGCTCGCTGGCAAAGGCCTCAAGCCGATCGAGGGCGTTCTCGGCTTCAAACACTGTGGCGTAGCTCTCCAGGGCAACGGGGGCGTTGTAGATGCCGGCGCAGCCGCAGGCGCTCTCCTTGGCGTGGCGCTCGTGGGGGGCCGAATCGGTGCCCAGAAAAAACTTGGGGTTGCCGCTGGTGGCCGCAGCCCGCAGCGCCAGCCGATGCAGCTCGCGTTTGGCCACCGGCAGGCAATACAGGTCGGGCCGCAGGCCGCCGGCAAAGATCGCATTGCGGTTGATGTGCAGGTGGTGCGGCGTGATCGTGGCGGCCAGGTTGGCCGGCCCGCTGCGCACAAAGTCGACCGCATCGCTGGTGGTGATGTGCTCGAGCACCACCTTCAGCCCGGGATGGCGCGCCAGCAGCGGTGCCAGCACCCGCTCAATAAACACCGCCTCGCGATCAAAGATGTCGATATCGCTGTCGGTCACTTCGCCGTGGATCAGCAGCGGCATGCCGATGCGCTCGAGCGTCACGAGCACCCTGGTGATCGCCCCGATGTCGCGCACGCCGGCATCCGAGTTGGTCGTGGCCCCGGCTGGATAGAGCTTCACCGCCGTCAGTACCCCCTCGTCAAAGCCCCGCTCCAGATCGGCCGGGTCAATGGTTTCGGTGAGGTAGGCCGTCATCAGTGGCGTAAACCCTGAGGCCAGCGCATCGCCTCCTGCGGCTCGCAGGGCGGCTTGGATGCGCTCGCGGTAGGTCCGCGCCGCCGCCGTGGTGGTGATGGGTGGCCGCAGGTTGGGCATCACGATCGCCCTGGCGAACTGCCGCGCCGTGGCGGGCGCCACCGCCTGCAGCATCGCCCCGTCACGCAGGTGCACGTGCCAGTCGTCGGGCCGGCGGATCGTCAAGGTACGCATCACACCAGCTTGCCGTTCGCGGGCCCCCTGGCCACCTTGAAGGCAAATCCTGCGCCCGTGGCGCGATGACCTCCACCCAGCCTGCCCGCACTGCCCGGGCCTCGGGCATCCCACTGCCTGCCAGCTATGGCGATCGCCAGCGCACCGGACTGACGTCCGGCGATCTGTTTGAAGGCATGGCCGAGCACCTGTTCTTTTCGCTCGGACGCAGCGCCATCGACGCCAGTCCGCACGACCTCTACATGGCGCTCAGCTATGCGGTGCGCGACCGCTTGATGACCCGCCACCTGGCATCCAAGGATCTGCTACGCCACCAGCAGCCTAAGGCGGTGGCCTATCTGTCGGCCGAGTTTCTGATCGGCCCCCAGCTGGCCAACAACCTGCTGATGCTCGGCCTGCAGAGCGAAGCGGCCGAGGCACTCGAGCGCTTCGGCATCAGCGATCCCGAGCAGGTGTTTGCGGTGGAAGAGGAGCCGGGCCTGGGCAACGGCGGCCTGGGACGGTTGGCGGCCTGTTACTGCGAATCGCTGGCGTCCCTCGAGATCCCGGCCACCGGCTACGGCATTCGCTACGAATTCGGCATCTTCGATCAGCTGATCAAGGGCGGCTGGCAGGTCGAGATCACCGACAAATGGCTCAAGGGCGGCTGGCCCTGGGAGTTGGTGCATCCCACCAAGGCACAGACCGTCGGCTTCGGCGGCCACACCGAGGTCTGGCACGACGAGCAGAACCGTTACCGGGTGCGCTGGATCCCCTCTCAGATGGTGCTCGGCATTCCCCACGATGTGCCGATCGCCGGCTACCGGGTCAACAGCTGCGGGCGGCTGCGGCTGTGGCGTGCTGAGGCGGCTGAATCGTTCGACTTCCACGCCTTCAACAGCGGCGATTACCACGGCGCGGTCGAATCGAAGGTGGGCTCTGAAACCCTTTCCAAGGTGCTGTACCCCAACGACGGCACGGCGGGCGGGCGGCGCCTGCGGCTGATGCAGCAGCACTTCTTTGTGAGCTGCTCACTGCAGGACATGATCGCCAACCTCAAACGGCGTGGGCTCCCCATCGCCGACTTCCCCCAGCACTGGGCGGTGCAGCTCAACGACACCCACCCGGCGATTGCCGTGGCCGAGCTGATGCGGCTGCTGCTCGATGAGCACGGCATGGAGTGGGAACAGGCCTGGTCGATCACCTCCAGTTCCCTGGCCTACACCAACCACACCCTGCTGCCCGAGGCGCTGGAGCGTTGGGGATTGGATCTGTTTGCCGCGCTGCTGCCGCGCCATCTGGAGCTGATCTACGAGATCAACGCGCGCTTCCTGCAACAGGTGCGTCTGCGCCATCCGGGCAACGAGCAGATCCTGCGGCGTGTGTCGATCATCGACGAGGGCGAAGCCAAGGCGGTGCGCATGGCGCACCTGGCCGTGGTGGGCAGCCACCATGTGAATGGTGTGGCGGCACTGCACAGCGAGTTGGTGAAAACCAACCTGTTTCCGGAGTTTGCGGCGCTGTGGCCCGAGAAGTTCACCAACGTCACCAACGGCGTCACCCCGCGCCGTTGGGTCGCGTTGGCGAATCCAGGGCTCAACGCCCTGCTCAGCGACAGTGTGGGCCCCGGCTGGCCGGTGCAGATCAAGGCCCTCAAGCAGCTGGAGGCCCTGCAGAACGATGAGCCGTTCCTGCAGCGCTGGGCGGCCTGCAAGCTCACGAGCAAGCGCCGCCTGGCCGCACTGATCGAACGGCGCAACGGCCTGCTGGTCGACCCCACCACCCTGTTTGACGTGCAGGTCAAGCGCATTCACGAGTACAAGCGGCAACACCTCAATGCCCTGGGGTTGATCGCCCGCTATCTGCGCATCAAGAGCGGCGACACCGACGGCCTGGCCCCGCGCACGGTGATTTTCGGCGGCAAGGCGGCGCCGGGCTATGCGATGGCCAAGTTGATCATCCGGTTCATCAACGGCATCGCCGATGTGGTCAACAGCGATCCCGACACCAGGGGGTTGCTCAAGGTGGTGTTTCTGGCCGATTTCAACGTGCAGCTGGCCGAAAAGATCTACCCCGCGGCAGATCTGTCGGAGCAGATCTCCACCGCTGGCCTCGAGGCTTCTGGCACCGGCAACATGAAGTTCGCCCTCAACGGCGCGCTCACGATCGGCACCCTCGATGGGGCCAATGTGGAGATCCGCGAGCATGTCGGTCCCGACAACTTCTTCCTGTTTGGCTGCACCACCGACCAGATCGCGGCATTGCACCGCGATGGCTACCGGCCGTGGGAGTGGGTGGCTGCCAGCCCGTTGCTTGAGCAGGTGTTCGCCCTGGTCGAGTCGGACCATTTCAGCGCCGGCGACAGCGAGCTGTTCAAGCCCCTGGTGCAGAACCTGGTGGGCAGCGATCCCTATGCGGTGATCGCTGATTTCGCCGCCTACCTGGAGGCCCAGGATCGCGTGGATGCAGCCTGGCAGCAGCGCCAATTCTGGCAGCGCATGAGCCTGCTCAACACGGCCCGCAGCGGTTTCTTCTCGTCGGATCGGGCGGTGTACGAATACGCCAGCCGCATCTGGCAGACGCCGCCGGCGCGCGTCGAGATGAGCTGCCCGATCTGATCCGGGCGGCCGCTTGCGCCCTCATGACCGTTCCACGACGGCAGCCACCGTCATCCCCCCAACTCAACGCAATACTGATTGACCCATGGCGCACCATCAGGTTCTCGTGGTCGGCGGCGGCGCCGCCGGCATCACGGCTGCAGCCCAGTTGCGCCGTGCTCGTGCCGGGCTCGATGTGGCGATCCTGGAGCCCTCGGCCGAGCACTGGTATCAGCCCGGCTGGACCCTGGTGGGTGCTGGGGTCTTTTCCCTGGAGGACACCCG
>VGPQ01000036.1 GCA_016882555.1 Cyanobacteria bacterium M_surface_7_m2_040 | reverse complement strand
CAAGTGGAACTCCGGCGGGATGGGGCTGATCCATGGATCGGGCCGCAGGCGGCTTGATCCGAGATCTGATCAGTGTTTGATCTGAAGATGAAATCTAACCGCAGCGCCGGCGGGGCGGATGTGCTGGCAGAGGCCTGGGCAGAGTGGGTTCCTGTGCTTGCCGCCAGCGCGATGACCACCGCGGAGAGCCCGCACTGGGCTGCCCATCGCATCGACGCCGCCCTGGCGACCATCGCGCCGCTGACGGCACGGCACACCGCTGGGGTGCGGCCGCGCCTGGAGCGGGTGCTTGCGGCGTTGGCGGCCGAGCGGGTGGGCGTGCAGCATTTCGCTTCGGTGAGCGGCTACGGCCATGGCGATCAGGGCCGCGTGGTGCTGGATCGGGTCTTTGCCCGCGTGCTGCAGGCCGAGGCGGCCGCCGTGCGGCTGCAGTTCGTCAGCGGCACCCACGCGATTGCGGCGGCGCTCTATGGAGTGCTGCGGCCGGGGGATCGCCTGCTGGCCCTCACCGGCAGGCCCTACGACACCCTCGAAGAGGTGATCGGCATCCGTGGCAGCGGCCAGGGATCCCTGGCCGAGTTCGGCATCAGTTACGACGAACTGCCGCTCACCGCCGAGGGGTTGGTCGATGAGACACGCATCGCCGAAGCCCTGGCCGTGCCCACCCGGCTGGTGCTGATCCAGCGCAGCTGCGGCTACAGCTGGCGCCCCTCGCTGCGCATCGCCCAGATCGAGCGCCTGATTGCCCAGGTCAAGGCGATTCAGCCGGCCTGCGACGTCTTTGTCGACAACTGCTACGGCGAGCTGGTCGAGGAGCGCGAACCCACGGCCGTGGGAGCCGATCTGATCGCAGGTTCGTTGATCAAGAACCTGGGTGGCACGATCGCCCCCACCGGCGGTTATGTGGCCGGTCGGGCCGAGCTGGTGGAGCAGGCATGCTGCCGGCTCACCGCCCCGGGCATCGGCAGCGAGGGGGGCACCAGCTTTGACCTCAACCGGCTGCTGTTTCAAGGTCTGTTTCTGGCGCCGCAGATGGTGGCCGAAGCCCTGATCGGAGCCGAGCTGGTGGCCCAGGTGTTCAGCGACCTGGGCTTTGCGGTGAACCCGGCCCCCGGGGCACCCCGCAGCGACGTGATCCAGGCGGTGCGGCTGGGCGATCCCGAGATCCTCAAGCAGGTGTGCCGCGCGATTCAGGCGGCTTCGCCGGTGGGCAGTTACCTCGACCCGGCGCCGGCGCCGATGCCTGGCTACGCCAGCGAGCTGGTGATGGCCGGTGGCAGCTTCATCGACGGCAGCACCAGCGAGTTTTCGGCCGACGGGCCGCTGCGCGAGCCCTACATCCTGTATGTGCAGGGGGGCACGCACCACAGCCACAGCGCCCTGGCGCTGGAACGGGCCTTGCAGGCTTTGCAGGGCCCTGCACGGCTCACGCCTGAAAGCTGACAGACTGAGCGGCATTTGCCACTCACCCTGCGGCCATGGCGCTTTCGTTTCCAGCAGATTGCCGCTATGCCGACAGCCATGAAACGGCGCGTCTCGATGGCGATCGGGTGCGGGTCGGCCTGAGCGCGTTCGCCATCGAGCAGCTTGGCGACATCGTCTTTGTGGAACTGCCTGAGGTCGGTGCCACCCTCAAGGCCGGCCAGAGTTTCGGCAGCGTCGAATCGGTCAAGGCGGTCGAAGACCTGCTGGCCCCCATCGGTGGCGTTGTCGAAGCCCGCAACGAAGCGGTGCTGGCCAGCCCTGAAGAGCTGCAGAACGATCCCTATGGCGAGGGCTGGCTGCTGCAGGTGCGCCCCAGCGATCCAGCCGAGTTTGAGGCGCTGATGGATGCGGCCACCTACGGGGCCAAGGTGCAGTCGTGAGCCCGTTTCTGCAACGCCATCTGGGCCCTGGTCCAGACGACCAGGCCCGGATGCTGGCCGAACTGGGCCTGGGCAGCCTTGAAGAGCTGGCCGCCGCCGTGGTGCCCGCAGGGATCCTGCTCCCCGCGGCCGCTGCCGCCGAAGACCTGCCTGAGCCCTGCAGTGAGGCCGAAGCCCTGGCCGAGCTGGAGGCGATCGCCGGCCACAACCAGCTGCGCCGCAGCCTGATTGGTCTCGGCTACCACGGCACGGCCACGCCGGCGGTGATCCAGCGCCATGTGCTCGAAAACCCCGCCTGGTACACCGCCTACACCCCCTATCAGGCCGAAATTTCCCAGGGGCGCCTGGAAGCGCTGCTCAATTTTCAGACCCTGATCAGCGAGCTCACCGGCCTGCCGATCGCCAATGCCTCGCTGCTCGATGAGGCCACCGCTGCCGCGGAGGCCATGGCCCTGAGCCGGGCGGTGTGCAAGTGCGCCGGCGCCAGCCGCTACCTGGTGGACCAGCAGGTGCTGCCCCAGACCCTGGCGGTGCTGCAGACCCGCGCTGAGCCCGTGGGCATCAGCCTCGAGCTGGTGGATGCGGCGGCGCTGGCGGCTGATTCACAGGCGGCGGCGGCCCTGCTCGCCCGCGATGAGGTGTTTGGCCTGCTGCTGCAGCTGCCCGCCAGCTCGGGCTTGCTCTGGGATCCCTCGCCCCTGCTGGCGGCGGCCCGCAGCGCCGGGGTGATCGCCACGGTGGCGATTGATCCGCTGGCCCAGGTGCTGCTGGCACCGGTGGGCGAGCTGGGGGCCTCCATCGCCATCGGCAGTGCCCAGCGCTTCGGCGTGCCGATGATGGCGGGGGGCCCCCATGCCGCCTTCTTCGCCACCGAAGACACCTACAAGCGCCAGATCCCCGGCCGGTTGGTGGGTCAGTCGCTCGATGCCGAGGGCCGGCCGGCCCTGCGCCTGGCCTTGCAGACCCGTGAGCAGCACATCCGCCGCGACAAGGCCACCAGCAACATCTGCACGGCGCAGGTGTTGCTGGCGGTGATGGCCAGCTTCTATGCCGTGCACCACGGCCCCGATGGCCTGGAGGCGATCGCCCGCCGCATCGCGTCCCAGCGCGCGGCCCTGACCGCCGGCGTGCAGGCCCTCGGTCTGGCGATCGAGCCCGGCGCGGGCTTCGACACCGTGCGGGTGCTCAGCGCAGAGGCGCCGCAGCTGCTGCAGCGGGCTGCTGCCGCCGGCTTCAACCTCAGGCCTGCTGAGGGCAGCGTTGCCATCAGCCTCGATGAGCTCAGCACCCTGGCCGAACTGGAGGCGTTGCTGAGCGCCCTGGCCGCCGATGGCCTCGCAGCGGCCGCGGCCCTGCAGGCCTTGCATCAGCAGTGGCAAGCCTGTGACGGCAGTGATCCCCACGCCGCTGCTGGCTTGCTGGCTGGCGTGCCGCTGCGGCAGCGGCCCTGGCTGCGCCAGGCGGTGTTCCACAACTACTGCAGCGAGACCGAGCTGCTGCGCTATATCCAGCGGCTGGTCAGCAAAGACCTATCGCTGGTGCACGGCATGATCCCGCTGGGCAGCTGCACCATGAAGCTCAACGCCGCCGCCGAGCTGGCACCGGTGAGCTGGCCCGCCTTTGCCCAGCTGCATCCCTTTGCCCCTGCTGATCAGTTGGCCGGCTATGCCGAGCTGACGCGGCAGCTGGAGGGCTGGCTGGCGGCGATCACCGGCTTTGCAGCCGTGTCGTTGCAGCCCAACGCCGGCTCCCAGGGCGAATACGCCGGGTTGCTGGTGATCCGGGCCTGGCACCAGAGCCGCGGCGACGGGCACCGCCACGTGTGCCTGATCCCCACCAGCGCCCACGGCACCAACCCCGCCAGCGCGGTGATGGCCGGGCTCACGGTGGTGCCAGTGGCCTGCGATGAGGCCGGCAATGTCGATCTGGCCGATCTCGAGGCCAAGACGGCTGAGCATGCCGAGGTGCTGGCGGCGCTGATGGTCACCTACCCCTCGACCCACGGGGTGTTTGAGCCCCAGATCCGCAGGATCTGCCAGGTGGTGCACGACCACGGCGGCCAGGTGTACCTCGATGGCGCCAACCTCAACGCCCAGGTGGGGCTCTGCAAGCCGGGGCTCTACGGCGCCGACGTCTGCCATCTCAACCTCCACAAGACCTTCTGCATTCCCCACGGCGGTGGCGGCCCGGGGGTGGGGCCGATCGGGGTGGCCGCCCATCTGGCACCGCTGCTGCCCGGGGCGGAGCGGGGCATCGGCCCGGTGTCGGCGGCCCCCTGGGGCAGCGCCGGCATCCTGCCGATCAGCTGGATGTACATCCGCATGATGGGCGGCAGCGGCCTGCGCGCCGCCAGCGAGGTGGCGTTGCTGGCCGCCAACCTGATCGCCCGCCGGCTCGAGCCCCACTACCCCGTGCTGTTCAAGGGTGAGGGGGGCTGGGTGGCCCATGAGTGCATCCTCGATCTGCGGCCGCTGCGCCGCAGCGCCGGCCTCGAGGTCGATGACCTGGCCAAGCGGCTGATGGATTACGGCTTCCATGCCCCCACCGTGAGCTGGCCGGTGGCCGGCACGGTGATGGTGGAACCCACCGAAAGCGAAGCGCTGGCCGAGCTCGACCGCTTTTGCGCGGCGATGGTGGCGATTCGCGCCGAGGCCGAGGCCATCGCAGCCGGCCACAGCGATCCGGCCGACAATCCGCTCAAGCGCGCACCCCACACCCTGGCCGCCGTGACGGCCGATCAGTGGGACCGCCCTTACAGCCGCAGCCAGGCCGCCTTCCCGGCGGGAGAAGCCCAGCACGGCAGCAAGGTGTGGCCTGCAGTGGCCCGCATCGACAACGCCTACGGCGACCGCAACCTCGTGTGCACCTGCCCCTCGGTGCAGGAGCTGGCCGCGGCCCAGGTGTCAGCGGCCTGAGCCATCAACGCCTTGACCGACCAGAACGTTTCGATCAAGGGGTTGCCAACGCTGCAGCGATGCCGCATCATGGCGCATCCCTTTCTGGGGCCCCATGGGCGGCAACAACGGATCGACGCTCCCACCAGCCTCCGGCCGGGTGGAGGGCACCAATGTGGTGCGGGTCCCCTTCGGGGTGCGCCAGGCCCGTCGGGTTCGGCCGCAGCGCCCTGATCACTGGGCCACCCTGGTGCTGCCCTTCGTGGCCGGCGGCAGCGGCGGGCCCCAGCCTCCCCAGGCGGCCTGACCCAGAGGTTCCGTCAGCGAGCTGATCAGCCTGTGTCAGCTGGCCTGGTTGAGTTTCCAGTCGATCAGCGCTTGCACGTCTTGCACCGAGCTGGCCGGGGCGCGGAACGGCAGCATCGTCATCGGGCTGCGTTCGGGGCGTACCACCCAGGTCAGATCAGCCTGCGGGATCAGCACGAATCCCCGGTAGCGCACCGGAGTGAGGTGCTTGGCCTGTGCGGCGCGGCTGGTCTGGGCCTGGGTCGTTGCTGTCACCGTTGGATCGCGATTGCCTTGGCTACTCATTTGAGCCTCAGCCGCCGCCAGATTCGCCAATTTCATAATTGCTTCTTCTGTCCTTAACAGCTCGCAAAAGATCGATCAAAGAATCATCTGAGACGCGTTAAGAACTCTTGTGCCGGAGGCGTCTTGAGCTTTTTTGAAAGCGGCGTCGGCCCCCAGGTGGCTGTGTGTTGTGTATCGGCGGCTACGACTGATCGCGAGACTCGCGTTATAGACAGCCTTTGCGGTGTGCGGTCGCGCCGCGCTGCAGCTCAGTAGTTGGCGCCGCTGCGGCGTTGGTGCACCGCCGTGGTGCCGGCCGCATCCAGCACCCCGCCGGCGCTGGCCTGGGCATAGAGCAGCCAGTGGTCGCCGCATTCCATCCGCGCCTTGACCTCGGCCTCGATCCAGGCGAGGGCCTCGGGCAGGATCGGCTGGCTCGCCGGGCTGGCCTCGAGCTCCAGGCCCGCAAACCGGTCGGCCCCGGGGGCAAAGGGCTGCAGAAACTGCTTCATCAGGCTGGTTTCACGCCCAGCCGCCAGCACGTTGAGGCAGCACGCATCGCCGATGTGCAGCAGCGATTCGGCGGCGCGGTCTTTGGCGATGGCCACGGTGAAGCCCGGTGGGCTGAAGCTCGCCTGGCTCACCCAGCTCGCCACCAGGGCCCCGCTGAGGCTGTTCTCGCCCGAGCCCTTGCGGGCCGTGAGGATGCACAGCGACCCCACCACCCGGCCCAGGGCCTGCACGGCCGGATTGCTGCGGCTCTCGGCCAGGCCGCCGGCGCTGGCGCGTCGCTGGTTGCGGCGCTCGTCGTTGAGCAACTGCCGCCCCAGGGCGGTGCCGGTTTCTTCGATGGTCTTGAGCGTGGCCGCATCGGGGCTGAACTTCACCTTGATCGGCGCGAAGGCCATCGCAAAGCCCCCATCGCGCAGCTTGGTCTCGAGCAGCTCAAGCGCTTCACCGCTCCAGCCGAAGCTGCCAAACACCCCCACGGGTTTGCCGCGGTCGCCCTCAGCAAGCACCGTGCCCAACGCCGACACAATCGGCGTGGGCGCATGGCCGCCCAGGGTGGGGGAGCCGATCAGCAGCGCATCGCAGGAGCGAATCGCGGTGAGCAGTTGCTCGGCGGGTGAGAACTCGCAGTTGATGCTCTCCACCCGCACACCCGTGCGCGAGACGCCCTGCGCCAGGGCATCGGCAATGGCGGCGGTGTTGCCGTAGGCGCTGGCAAACAGCAGCGCCACACTGAGGTTGCTGCGCGTGCTGTTTTCGCCCCAGCGGTGGTAGTCGTTGAGCAGGCTGCGCCAGCTTTCGGCAATCGCTGGCCCGTGGCCGGGGGCGATGGTGCGGATGTCGAGCGCTTCAAAGCGCTCGACCACCGTTTCCACCTGGCCTGCCATCGGCGCCATCAGGCAGTCGTAGAAGTAGCGGCGGTCCTCTTCGCTGCTGCTGCGGTTGGCCTCGGCAAAGGCTTCGCTGCAGAGATGGGCGGCGAAGAATTTGCCGCTCATCAGCAGGCCGCTGGTTTCTTCGAAGGCCGCCAGGCCGCCGGGCCAGCGTGGCGTGGGCACCGGGATCAGGCGCAGCTCATGGCCGTGGCTCAGGGCCCAGCTCAGCTCCTGCTTGATCACCTCAAGCGGGGGCAGGGGCGGCAGCGGCGGCTCTTCGCTGGGGGCGCTGCCCGGCGCCGACGGTTTGCGCTGGCCCCACAGCTCCTGCAGCAGCTTGGCGCCGGCGTTCGAGGCCACCAGCATCAGCTGCGGCCAGCGGGCGGCCAGCTGTTGCAGCAGGGCCACCCGGTTGGGATTGACATGGCCCACCACCACCTTGAGCGGGGCGTCGGCCGGCACCAGCGCTGCCAGTTGCTCCAGGTAGGGCTGTGCAAACGACGTTCCTGGCGGGTGCACCAGCACCGGCGGCATCGCCTTGCCCTCGGCGTTGGGACCGGCCTCGAACAGAAAACTGTTGGCCGTGGTGCCGCGCTCGAGGCCGTATTCGATCTCGAAGCGCAGGCGCGTGGGGCTCAGGCCCTTGAGGCAGATCAGGCCTGGCTCGAGTTCGAGGGCGATGACGCGGCGGTCTGTGCCCGTCTGCGGTGCGCTGCTGGTGCTTGTCATCAGTAGTGGTTGCCCACCTTGCGGTGGTGAACCGCAGTGGCGGCGTCGGTGTCGGAGACGTTGCCCTGTTCCACTTCGGCGTAGATGATCCAGTGGTCAGGGCCCTCCAGCCGTTGCACCACGCGGCAGCCCAGGAATGCCAGGGCATCGGCCAGCACCGGGCCACCGGCCGCAACCCCTTCGAGCACGTTGACGCCGGCGAAGCGATCGGCCCCGGGTGGGAAGCGCTTGAGGAAGTGGCGCAGCAGTTCCTGGTGGTTGTCGTCGCGCAGCACGTTGAGCACGAAGCGATCCCCCACCTGCATCAGCGCTTCGATTGCCCGGTCTTTGGCCACGGCCACGGTGAGCCCGGGGGGGGTGAAGCTGGCCTGGCTCACCCAGCTGGCCACCATGGCGCCGCTGAGCCGTTGCTCGCCCTCGCCCTGGCGCGCCGTGACCACATACAGGCCGCCCGAGAGGCGACCCAGGGCTTTGTCGAGGTCGCCATCGAGCGACTTCATCGCCGCGATCGCCTTGGCCTTGGTGAGCAGCTGGCCCAGGTCGGTGCCGGCCTCTTCGCAGCGCTGGTAGTCTTCGGCGCCCGGCAGCTGGCGGATCCGCAGCGGCTCAAAGGCGCTCTTCTGGTCCAACGACCGCAGCTGGGCCGCCACGGTGTCGATCGGTTCGTCGTCACCGCTGAAGGCGTCGTAGCAGCCAACCCATTGCTTCGGTTTGAGCGCCGCCAGCAGCGTGCCGATGCTGGCCTGCAGCTCGGCATCGGGGTTGGCGGGCCAGGTGGGCACCACCACGGCACTGGCCTCGCCGATCAGGGCGCTGAGCTCCTGGGCATCGGTGGCGCGCAGATCCACCAGCTGCACCGCCGCGCCCGCCTTGCCGATGCCGCGGGCGATCGCCTGGCTGAGACGATCGCAGAAACCCACCTGACTCAGGTAGCAGACAGCGGCGTAGGCCTCGCTGCTGCTGCGCTCTGAGCTCCAACTGCGGTAGTCGTCGATCCAGGTGTGCAGGTGGTGGCGCAGCAGCGGTCCATGGCCCACCGCGATCGTCGACACCTCCGGCAGCCCGTCCATGCGCTTGAGGGCCTGCAGCACGCTGAGTGCGTTGGGGCCCATCAGGCACTCGTAATAGAAGCGGAAGTCGGGCGCGATCGCACCGGGGTTGACGTCGAAGACTTCGTCGCTGCAGTAGTGCAGCCCAAAGGCATCGCAGGTGTAGAGGATGCCGGTGCCGTGGTCAAACGAAAAGATCGTGTCGGGCCAGTGCAGGTTCGGCGCGCTCAGAAATTCGAAGCGGTGGGCCACGCCGCTGCTGGGGTTGGTGCCCAGGTCCAGGTCGTCGCCGCTCTTGACCGCGCGGCTCTTGAACGGCCGGTGCACCTGGTTTTCGAGAAACTGGATCGCCACCTTCGAGCCGACGATCTCGATCGCGGGGTTGCGGTCGATCAGATGGCCGATCAGGCCCGAGTGATCGGGCTCGGTGTGGCTGACGATCAAGAAGTCGATGGCCTTCGGGTCGATCTGCTGCTCCAGCAGCGGCAGCCAGGTGCTCTCAAATTTGAGGTGGCTGGTGTCGATCAGGGCGGTGCGCTCGCCGCGCACCACAAAGCTGTTGTAGGTGGTGCCGTTGCGCAGCCCAAACTCGATGTCGAAGCGGCTGCGGTCCCAGTCGAGCGAGCGGATCGTGGTGGTGTCCGGCCCGATCGTCTCGCACTGCAGGCTCAGGCGCGGGGCGGCGCCCAATGGTGTGGCCGTTGCGGTGGCAACCATCGGCAGCTCCAGGCACGTGGCCCGACTGTAGG
>VGPQ01000035.1 GCA_016882555.1 Cyanobacteria bacterium M_surface_7_m2_040 | reverse complement strand
CCTGATCGATGTGGGCACCGGCGGGGGCTTCCCGGGGCTGGCCCTGGCGATTGCCCTGCCCACGGCTCGCCTCACCCTGGTGGATTCGGTGCAGCGCAAAATCGAGGCGGTGCGCGCCATGGCGACAGCCCTGGGCCTGGCGCCGCGGCTGGAGTTCTGCAGCGACCGCATTGAAAAGCTGGGCCGCTCTTCCCCCTGGCGCGGCCGCTTCGACTGGGCGGTGGCCCGCGCCGTGGCACCGGCACCGGTGGTGGCGGAATACCTGGTGCCACTGCTGAAGTCCGATGGCAAGGCGCTCCTCTACCGCGGCCAGTGGTCAGAGGCTGATCAACGGCAGTTGGAAGCGGCCGCCCGCTGCCTCAAGGCACGCGTCGATCCGATCCAGGCGCGGGAGCTGCCGGCAGGGCGCGGCCAGCGTCATGCCATCACCCTCACCCCCTTGGCGCCGTGCCCCGGCACCTACCCAAGGCCCGTGGGAATTCCGGCCAAACAGCCGCTGGGAGTGCTCAGGCCCTCGGCAGCGTCCGCTTGAAGCAGGCAGGGCTGGGCAACCCCAGGGGCTGCAGCTGCTGCTCCCGCAAACGCCGCTCCAGCTCAGGAAGCTCGTCGTAACTCACCCAGTGGATGCAGTCGACCGGACAAGTCTCGATCGCCTCCTGAATGCGCTCAGTGCTGTCACCGTCTTGGCGGATCGCCCGGGAACGGCCGAGATCCGGCTCCAGCACAAAGGTGTTGCAGGCCACATGGGCGCAGTACCGGCATCCGATGCAGACCGCTTCGTCGACCCAGACAGCCCGTTGGCGCAGCGCGCCCCCGAGCACAGGCTCGAGCCCCGTGGGCTGGATGACACAGGCCTGGCTGGGCACACCGAAGGCCAGGGAGGGGTCGACCGTCATCGACCCACCTGGGTCAGGCCCAGCGGGTGACAACCAGTTCGATGGAGCCATCGTCACTTCTGGTCTGCTCGGCCACCGCAAAGCCTTCAGCGCTGCTGGCGGCGAGAATGGCCTCCAGGGCATAGCGCTGGTTGAGCTGGGCGAGAAAGCGCTCGGGCGGCACCGGCAGACTCCAGAGGTCGAGATCGGCCACCAGTTCGTAGGCGCCGGTGTCGGCATTGAGGCGGAAGCCGATGTCGCCTCCCTGGGGCGGAGCCACCACCAGCTCGGCGATCGCCAGTTGACCGCGATAGCCCCGCACCTGGCGTGGTCCAGCGAGCGGCGCATGCCCCATGGCGGTGAGGGCTGCCTCCAGGGACTGCCGGTCACGCAGCTCGGTCTTGATGGTGCTGAAGTGCGACATCGCTACCAGGGTGAGGGGGTCAGGGGGGGAGACGTCAAACAGGCGGCACGGTGCCGGGGCTGAGTCCTTGGCTGTCAGTGGCCAGGGGTTGCAGAACCTCTGAGCGCTGATAGGCCTCGGCCGTGGGCTGACGCTGCTGCAGGGAGCCGACCCGTGCTTCGATCTGCTCGGTGAGGCGTTCACAGGCGGCACCGGCCAGGCCTTCGACGGTCTCCTCCACACGGCCATTAGCACGGATGCGAAACCGGATGGTCTGCAGCGAGGGCTGAGGGGCCAAGCACGCGCCAGCGGGTGCGGAGATGCTAGCGGCGGCGGCCGGTTGATGGCTTAGCTGAGCAACCCTTCATCCACAAGGGTCTGCAACCGCTCCAACACCTCCGGCTGCTCCAGCTGCTCCAAGGCCAGGCGGGCCTCATCGCGCACGCTGGCCTCCTGATCGTCCAGCAGCGTGTGCACCAGGGCCTGCACCACGGCCTGCTGGCGGGGCTCCACCAGATCGGGATAGAGGCGACCCAGGGCCCAGGCGCTGTTGCTGCGCACGGCGGCTTCACTGTCGATGCGCAGGCTCTGCATCAGCTGGGCAGCAGCGGGATCCGCCTTGGCCGCTCCCGTGGCCCCCACATCCGCCAGGGAGGTGGCCGCCCACAGACGCACCGCCGCCACATCCACCTGCAACGAGCGGATCAGCGGATTGAGCACGGGTGCATCGGCAAAGTTGGCCAGGCTCCAGGCCACCGCCTTGCGCACATAGCCATTGCTATCTGCCGCCAGCAGCGCCAGCAGGGGCTCCACCGCCATCGGCGACGGATTGCGGCCCAGGGCATACACGGCGCTCATGCGCTCGATCGGGCAGGGGGCCTCCAGCAGGGGCAGCAACAGGGGGATCGCCCGCGGGTCGCGGTGCTCACAAAAAATCCGCAGACCCTGCAGGCGCTGTTCGTGGCCGCCGGCCAGCAGGGTCAGACCCAGGTCGCATTCGGCCGCCGCATCGGCACTGCCGGAGGCCTCGGGCTCGATCTCATCGAGGGGATCACCCAGCAGCTCCTGAGCCAGCTCAGCCGCCAGCACCTCGGGATCGAGCACCAGCTCATGGCTGGCGTTCTCGTCGTAGGGCTGCCAAGAGCCAGCGCCCTCCTGGTCAGGAGCGTTCACAAGCCCATCCTCATTGCAACGGTGCCGGTGCAGCCATGTCACCAGGCAGCCAGATGCGCGCACTCACCGCAAACAAGGCCAGGCCAAACAGCAGCACGATGGCAGCCGGCAACAGGGTTGAACGAAAAAACTGCACGTTGAACAGTGCTCAAGCCGATGCGCATCATCGCTCTTAATGTGCGCTCACCTGCACCACTGCGAATGGCTGACCATGCGTCTCCCGGCTCGATGCGGGAGCGGATGGTTGCCATTGCTGCTGAGGGTGTGGCCAGCGGCAGCCCGCTCAACATCGGCAGCAAACTGTTGCAGGGCTGGCTCACGGCCAGCGGTGTCTCGCTGGAACTGATCGGGGTCATTCCCCAACTGGCAGCCCTTCCCTACGCCTTCAAGGTGCTCTGGGCCCCCCTGCTCGACCGCTGGCCGGTGCCCTGGCTCGACCGTCGACGCGGGTGGATTCTGGTGTTGCAGCTGCTGCTGTCCGGGGTGTTGCTGGTGTTGGCCTTGCTGGCCGCGCTCGCCAGACGCGACACAGGGATGCTGCAACTGGCCACGTTGTTGGCGGTGCTGCTGGCAGCCGCCAGCGCCACCCAAGACATCGTCATTGATGCCTACCGCACCGACTTGCTGCCCGAAAGCGAACGTGGCCAGGGTGCGGCAGTCCACAACTTGGGCTACCGCACCGGCATGCTTCTGGTGAGCTCTGGGGGCTTCCTGCTGGCAGGCAGCCTGGGTTGGTGGGCCGCCTTTGGGGGCTGTGCCCTGCTGATGCTGGCGGTGGTGCCATTCACCCTGCTGGCCCCCCGTCTCAAGCCCCTGCAGCACCCCCCCAGCAGCCTGAGGCAGGCGGTGGTTGGACCGGCACGTGAATTTCTGCACCGCACCGGCAGTCGCAACGCCCCATGGCTGTTGATGCTGGTGCTCCTCTACCGCTGGCCCGACGGACTTCTGGCGGCCCTGTCAATCGCCTTTCTCAAGCAGACGGGCTTCAGCGATGCGCAGATCGGCCTACTCGACGGCGGCTGGGCCATCGCCGCCACGATGGCCGGTGCCGTGGCCGGGGGAGTGCTGTTCGGGCAGCTGGGGCTCAACCGCAGTCTGTGGGTGTTTGCCCTGGTGGGGGCCAGCGGCAATCTGGGCTATGCAGCCCTGGCCCAGTTCGGCGGCGGCCTGCCGGCGCTGATGGCGGCTGTGGGTCTCGAAAATCTGGGCAATGGCATGGTCGGGGCTGGGTTTGTGGCGCTGCTGATGAGCCTCTGCAACCCCCGCTTTTCGGCCACGCAATACGCCTTGCTCACCAGCATTTATGCCTTCAGCCGCACCTTGCTGGCGCTGCCCTCGGGATGGCTGGCGGCACGCCTCGGCTGGAGCGCGTACTTCGTGGTCACGGCGATCGCCGCTCTGCCGGCCCTGGTGCTGATGCTGCACCTGGTGCCCTGGACTGGACACCAGTGCCGCGGCGCCTTTGACCCCGCCAAGGATCTCAAGGAACCCACTGGGTTGTAATGCTGCCTAGCTTGCACCCAGCACGCGTTAACGCCGGGAGATGGGCCGATCCCCGTTGCCGAGAGTCTTGGCGCTGCTGCTGGCCTGGGGGCTGATTGGCGACGCCGCGGCCCAACCCAGGCCAAACGATCCTGCGCAAGAACAGCCACCTCTCGGACAGGAGCGAATCGAACGCCTGCTCAACCAGGCCGAGCGCCTATCGGGCGTGTTGCAGTCTCGCCAGCAACGACTCAGCCTGGCCGATGCCCTGGCGATGGGCCTGGCCCGCAATCCCGATCTTGCCAGTGCCTACGAGGCGATCGAGGGGCGGGCCTGGACTCTGATCGCCGCACGCCGCAGCTGGTACCCCTCGCTACAGGTGGTGGGCAGCGGCAGTGCCCTGCGCAGCAACGAACCAGTGCTGATGAGCACAACCCTCACCCTGCGCGACAGCTCGAGCGGGGCATCCCAGAGCATTCTGAGCAACGCCAGCGGCCCAGGGGTGGTGTTGAACTGGTCGTTTTTCGACAGCCGCAGGCAACCGTCGATCAACGTCGCCCTGGACAACCTCAAGGCCCAGCGATTTCTGTTTGACATCGCCGCACGCAATCTGGCCCTCAATGTGCAGCTGGCCTACACCGCCGTTCAGGCCCAAAGCGAACTGCTGCAGCGCTACGACTGGCTGCTGGATCTGACCATCCGCCAAACGGAGATCGCCAATCGCCTGGTGCGCGAGGGTCGCCTCAGCCGCAGCGCCTTGGATCAGCTCACCACCGAAAAGCGCCTGCAACTGACCCGTTTGCTGGATCGCTACCAACAGCTGTTCGTCGCCTCCAACAGCCTGACCGCCCTGGTGGCCGGCACGCCCGGCCAATATGTGCTCTCGGCCGACCCGCTGACGCAACAGGCCCCTTGGCCCATGGGGCTCGATGAGACCCTGAACCAGGCGCTCAACCTGCGCGAGGAAATCGCGCAGAAGCTCACCCTGGCTGCGCGCGATCGCTGGGCCGCCACCCGGGCCATTAACGGTTATCTGCCCGTGTTTGGCCTGGTGGGTGTGAGTAGCCTCAGCGCCTATCAGGAAACCGTCAACCAACAGCCAGGCAGCAGCCGCGACACCTGGGCCCACACCGTGGGGCTCAACTTTCGCTGGACCGTCTTTGATGGCGGCATCTTGGCCGCAGAAGCCACGGCGCTCAAAGCCCAGGCCGCCGAACAGGTGAACAATGCCGACAGCCAGAAACTGTTGGTCAGCAAAGAGGTGATGAACGCCTATGCGGGCTTTGTCACGGCGCGGCTGGCGGCCGAAAACACCGGCAAGGATTTTGCACTGGCCCGGCGCTCGCTTGAAGAGATCAGCGGGGCGTTTCCTCGCAAACCGGATGTGACCACTCTGATCCAGAGCTTCAACCTGTACACCTCCGCGGCCGACAAGGATGTCGGGGCCATCAGCCAGTTCAACAGCGCTGTTTTTTCCTTGTACCGCAGCTCAGCCAGGTGGCCGGCTGGGGTCCCCGACCAGATCAAGCTGCGCCAGGCGCAGCTGAGGCGGTGAGCCGGCGCCGCAGCTGCCCGCAGGCGGCATCGGCATCAAGGCCGCGGCTGGCCCGCACGCTCACCGCCACATGGCGGTCGACCAGGGCCCGGCGAAAACCCTCCACCGCCTGGGGGCTGGGCCGCTGGAACTCCTCCTCGGCGATCGGGTTGTAGGCGATCAGGTTGACGTGGCTCTGGAACCCCCTCAGCAGGCGCGCCAGCGCCTCGGCATGGCGGGGCTGGTCGTTGAGCCCGCCCAGCAGGATGTATTCGAAACTCACCCGCCGACCGGTGATCGCCACGTAGCGGCGGCAATCGTCGAGCAGCGCCTCGATCGGATAGGCATGGGCGGTGGGAATCAGCTCCTCCCGCAGCTGCTGATCGGGCGCATGCAGGCTCACCGCCAGCGTGAACTGGGCCCGCCCGAGGCGCTCCAGGGCCAGCTCGGCCAGCCGCGGCAGGGTCTGGGGCACCCCCACGGTGCTCACGGTGATCTGGCGCTGGGCCATGCCCAGGTCGCCACAGAGGCAGGCGATCGCCGCCAGCACCGCATCGAGGTTGAGCAGGGGCTCGCCCATGCCCATGAACACCACGTGGCTGGGGCGCGTGCCCATCACCTCGCGCACGCTCAGCACCTGATCGACGATCTCGTGCAGCTCCAGGGAGCGCTGCAGCCCACCCTTGCCCGTGGCGCAGAAGCGACAGGCCATGGGGCAGCCGACCTGGGAGCTCACACACACGGTGAGGCGGTCGGCCGTGGGAATGCCCACCGTCTCAATGCTCAGATCGTCGGCGGTGGCCAGCAGCAGCTTGGTGGTGCCATCGGCGGCCACGGCGCGGTGAAGCTCGCGCGAACGGCCCGTCCAATCGAGCAGGGCCGGCGGCACGGATGCAGCCAGCTGCTGCCGCCACTGGGCCGGCAGCACCGTGATCTGGTCGAGGCGGTGTGCGCCCTTGGCGTAGAGCCAGTCGTGCAGTTGCCGGCCGCGAAAGGCTGGCTGGCCCTGGGCCTGCGCCCACTGCTCCAATTCCGTTTTCCCCATCCCCAGCAGGGGGCGGGGAGCCTGGGTGTTCACCAGATCAGGAGGCCGTGGCCGAGCTTGGCCTCCACCGCCACCAGGGCAATGAAGCCAAGCATCGCCAAGCGTCCGTTGAGCTGCTCGGTGTGGCGGTGAAAGCCATACCGCGGCAACCGGCGCACCGGAATCGGCGTACCGAGCTCGGTGGTGGCGCGGGAAGACGTGGTCATGCCCATGACGCTAGAGCCTGATCAGCCCTGGCTGAGTTGGCCAGCACTGCATCAGTCAGCGCTGCGTCAGTCAGCGCTGCGTCAGTCATCACTGAGCAGGCCCTCTTCCTGCAGACCCTCGAGGGCGTCGGGATCGGCGATCAGCTCCTCCTCCATCACCTCATCGAGACTCGGGCGGGCAAAGGCGGCGGCACCGCTGGCGTTGGCCTCAATGCCGTGACGGCTGCGGGTGGCTTCCAGATCCTCGTCGGAGGGATCGTCGAGCACGGCCATGGCGCTCGACGGCGCCGGCATCTCAACGGTGTAATCCGGACGCAGGTTGGCCATGCGGCGGTAGCCGGCGTTCTCCTCCTCGAGGATGTCGGGGTGGGGACCCGCCTCGGCGCGCAGCTCCTCTTCGAAGCCGCTGAAGCCGGTGCCCGCCGGAATCAGGCGGCCGATGATCACGTTCTCCTTGAGCCCGCGCAGCCAGTCGCTCTTGCCCTCGATCGCCGCCTCGGTGAGCACCCGGGTGGTCTCCTGGAAGGAGGCCGCCGAGATGAAGCTGTCGGTGTTGAGCGAGGCCTTGGTGATGCCCAGTAACACCGGCGTGAACTCCGCCGGAGCGCCACCGGTGATCGCCATGGCGGCATTGGTCTGCTCCACCTGGCGCAGCTCCATCAGCTCACCGGGCAGCAGGGTGGTGTCGCCGGCATCCTCGACCCGCACCTTGCTGGTCATCTGACGCACGATCACCTCGATGTGCTTGTCGCTGATCGACACGCCCTGGCTCTTGTAGACGTTCTGCACCTCCTGCACCATGCGGAACTGCAGCTTGGAGATCGCCTGCATGGCGGCCTCCAGGGTGGGGAAACGGCCGCGCAGATCCTCGAAGAAGCACTCGAGCAGTTCGTGCGGGTTGATCGGACCGTCGGTGAGGGATTCACCGGCGCTCACCTGCTGGCCATCGCTGACCATCACGTTGCGTCCCAGCAGGATCGGATACTCGGTGATGACGTCGTCGCTTTCGATCACCGAGACGGTGATCGAATCGTCGTCATCGCCCTGCTTGATCTGCACAGTGCCGCTCTTGCGGCAGAGCACGGCCGAATCGCGGGGACGGCGCGCCTCGAGCAGCTCCTCAATGCGGGGCAGACCCTGCACGATGTCGCCCGTCTTCTGACGCTCGAACACCAGCAGCGCCAGGCCGTCGCCCCGCTGCACCAGTTCGCCATCGCGCACATGCATCACCGAATCGGGCGACACCATGTAGGGGCGGCCGAGGCGGATCGTCACCTTGGAGCCGTTGAGGGCTTCCACCTGGCCGCAGCAGGGCGCCTCGGCACCCTTGGCCAGCAGGTCGCCATCGACGACCCGTTGACCCACGGACACGTCGGGCTTGGCTGAGCCGAGATCGATGGTGCGGGTGTCGCCGGCACGCTCCACGATCAGACGGCGGATGGGTTCTCCCTCCACCAGATCGGGCAGCTGCACCACTCCGTCTTCCTTGCAGAGGATCTGGGTGGTGGCGATCACGTCACCGCTCTTGACGGTGGCGCCGTCTTCGATCTGCAGCTCGGTGTGGGTCGAACCGTGGCTGGCATCAGACAGGGTGTCGCGGCGCACCAGCAGGGTCTCGAGGATGACCAGCTGCAAACGCTCGATCGTCTTGGCACGCTTGTCGCCAACCGACTCCACATCCACCGTCATCTGCGGGGTGGTGTCGAAGGTTTCCAGGGTCAACTGGGTCCTGAGCAGCTCGACGCCTTCGACACTCTTGATCAGCTCGCCATCCTTGAACGCCAGGCGCTGGGTGGCCTTGAGGCCCAGGCTGGGACCTCCGCTCTGCTTCACCATGGCCAGCTCGGGCAGGTGTGCCGAGTCGGGGATCGTGTACTCCTCCACCGGGCGCAGCAACAGGGCGCCACCTTCGGGGGTCTCCACCGCCTCGACGAACACCATCGCCTCAGCCTTAAGCCCCTTGGCGATCTCCTCGCCGGGGTTGACCATCTTGCCCTCGCCGTACTTGGCCAGGGTCTTGCTGTCGGACACCAGGTGGAGCTTGCCCGAGCGCACGATGATCTCGCGCAGGATGTCGTTCTTCTGGGTGACCGTGACGATGCCGGCGGTCTGGCTGAAGATGTCCTTGACGACCTCCGTGCCGGCTTCGATCCACTGGCCGTCCTCGATCATCAACAGGGAGATGTCCTTGTTGATCTCGTGGGTTTCCTGCGGGATCCAGAGCAGGGTGCCGCCCTTGCTCACCTCGTAGCCGTTCTTGGCGCTGCGGGCCTTCTTGATCGACAGGCCGGGAGCAAAGCGCACGGTGCCACCGGTCTGGGTGCGGAAGCGGTCGTCGGCCAGTTCGGCGATCACCTCACCGCTGCCGATCTTGCTGCCGGGGGCGGTGTTGAGGCGGTAACGGATGTTGTCCTTGCCTTCGAGATGCCAGATCTCGCCGGAGTGGGTGGATTCACCCACCAGCTTGCAATCCTTGAGGGTGAGGCTGGCGGTGACGATCTGCACTTCGCGGGAGTCACCGGCTGATTCGCGCAGGCGCACGGCGCCGCCGTACTCGCTTACCAGACGGCTCTCGGCCAGCACTTCACCGGTC
>VGPQ01000034.1 GCA_016882555.1 Cyanobacteria bacterium M_surface_7_m2_040 | reverse complement strand
GCGGCAGCACCGCCGCAACCGCCCGCTGGATCAACTGCGACCAGAGCTCGGTGTCGAGGGCTTACCGCAAGGTGAGCGCGCAGCTTGATCTCCACTTCAACAAAGACGACGGGGCTTACCAGGCCAACAACAACCAGGCTCTGCTGGCCAGCCTGCGGCATGCTTCCCAGCTGCGTCGCCTGGCTGCCGGTGTGGAGCGGCTGCAATGGCTGCACCATGCCGATGTGCCCCTGCCGAAGGCCGCCTTGCCACCACCGCAACCCCTGGCCTGCAGCTGGCGGCAGGAGCAGCGCAGCATCGACCTGTTGCAGCGGCGGGTGCTCGACCTGGCCCTGGTCGTGCAGCCAGCGCTGCCAACACGCGCAGCAGGCGGCGGTGCGATCCAGGCGATCAGGATCGCGCCGCACCACGGCATCTCCGCCCTGGTGCTCGACACGCTCAGCGATCACGCCAGCATCACGGGCCTGATCCGCCGACTCAGCGCACTGTTGCACCCCCTCTGAAACGGCTTTGCCAACCTGGTGCAGCCTGCCGTGCTGCCCGCCGCCCCCATGGCCCACTCCATCGCTTCCATGCGGGCCCTGGTCAACCAAGGGGTGAGCCGGCCGCTGAGCTGGCGCCTGGACCAGCTCGATCGGCTGTCGGCCCTGTTGGATCACTGTGAACCCAGGCTGCTGGCCGCCCTGGCCTCAGACCTGGGCAAGCCGCCCCTGGAGGCCACCATGGAGCTGGTGGCCGTGCGCCAGGAGCTGCAGCTCACGCGCCGACAGCTGCGCCGCTGGATGGCACCCCACCGGCTGGCGACGGCGCTGTTTTTGCAACCGGCGCAGGCGCGCCAGATCTGCGAGCCCCTGGGCTGCGTGTTGATCATCAGCCCCTGGAACTATCCCTTCCAGCTCTGCCTGCACCCCCTGGTGAGTGCCCTGGCTGCTGGCAATACCGCGGTGCTCAAGCCCTCCGAGCACACCCCCGCCACCAGCGCCCTGCTGGCCGAGCTGATCGCTGCCCACTTCCCCCCCGCCGTGGTGCAGGTGGTCGAAGGCGATGGCAGCGCCGCCGCCGCCCTGCTCGAAGAGCGCTTTGATCACATCTTCTTCACCGGCGGCGAGCGGGTGGGTCGGCTAGTGATGACCGCAGCAGCCCGGCATCTCACTCCGGTGACCCTGGAACTCGGGGGCAAGAGTCCGGCGATCGTGCTGGCCGATGCCCAGCTGGATGTGACCGCCAGGCGGCTGATCTGGGGCAAGGGCTTCAATGCCGGACAGACCTGCGTGGCCCCTGACTACCTGCTGGTGGAAACGTCGGTGCGCCAGGGATTGGTGGCGGCTCTGAAGCGCGAGCGTGAGCGGCTCTATGGCAGCGATCCGCTCAGCAGCCCTGACCTCGGCTGCATTGTCAACCAGGCGCAGTTCAGCCGACTCGACGCACTGCTGCAACAGGCACGCGAGCGCGACCAGATCATTCTGGGCGGTCGCAGCGACCCGGGCCGGCGGCGGATCGAGCCCACCGTGGTGGCCGTCGCCGATGGCGACGATCCGCTCATGCAAGCCGAGATCTTCGGGCCGATCCTGCCGCTGCTGAGCACCGAGACCCTGACGGATGCGCTGGAGTTCGTCCAGCAGCGCCCCAAACCCCTGGCGCTCTATCTGTTCAGCGGCAACCCCGAGGCCCAGCAGCAGGCGCTGCTCGGCAGCAGCTCGGGCACGCTCTGCTTCAACGACGTGATCGTGCAGGCCGGCGACGCCCATCTGCCCTTCGGCGGTGTGGGCGGCAGCGGCATGGGCAGCTACCACGGCGAAGCGGGTTTCCGCACGTTCTCCCACCAGCGCACGGTGGTGCACCGACGCCTGTGGGGCGATGTGCCCCTGCGCTACCCCCCCTATGCGGGCAAACTGCCACTGCTGAAACGGTTTCTGGGCTGAGCGGGCGGGTGATGCCGCGTCGATCAGCAGACCTGATCAGCCAAGGGGCTGGGCGATTGCAGGCAGGCCCCCTAAGGTTGATCGCATCCAGCTGTAGTGCCCATGCGTCGCTCTGTTGCTGCCCTGGCCCTAGCGGTGGTGTTGCCTGCCGGGGCGCTGTTGGCTCCCGCCGCGCGCGCCGATGTGATCGTCAAACAGGGCGAGACCCTCTCCGAAATCGCCGAGCGCAATGGGGTCAGCCTCACGCGCCTGATGCAGGCCAATGGGATCAAGGACCCCACCCTGCTGCAGGCCGGCCAAAGGCTCGTGATCCCCGGTGCAGCCCGACCGACAGCGGCGCGCACCGCCTCCACGGGGGGCGGCAGCGTCACGGTGCGCAGCGGTGAGACCCTCTCCGAGATCGCCGAGCGCAATGGCGTGAGCCTGGAGCGCCTGATGCAGGCCAACGGCATCAAGGACCCCACCCTGCTGCAGGCCGGTCAAAGGCTCGTGATCCCCGGAGCCCGCCGCGCGCCCGTGGCCAGCCCCGCCCCAACGCCGACGGGCTTCTACACCGTGAAGAGCGGTGAAACCCTCTCGGAGATCGCCGATCGCAACGGCACCAGCGTGGATCGGCTGATGCAACTGAACGGCATCAGCAACCCCAACCTGGTGGTGGCCGGCACCCGCCTGAGTGTGCCGATGCGGGCCCGACCGGCCCTGGCCAAGGCCGGCAACGCCAAGGTGCACGTGGTGCAGCCCGGAGAAACCCTCAGCCACATCGCCGACAACTACAACCTGCCGGTCGAGAAGCTGAGCAGTCTCAACCGGATCAGCGACCCCAACCTGGTGGTGGCTGGCACCCGCCTGCAGCTGCAGCCCCCACCGCCGGTGGCCAAGCCCAAACCGAAGCTGGTCGCCAGCAAACCCAAACCGAAACCTGCAGCCACGCCGGTCGTGGCCAGCAAGCCAGCCCTCAAGCCAGCCCCCAAGCTGGCTGTCACGACCGCCCCAACGACCAGCACCGCCGTGGCAGCAGCCACCAGCGGCAGCGAAGCCCAAGCGGCAGCGAGCGGCCCAGCAGTTGCTGCGACAAGCTCGACCACTGCGACCACCGCGCCCGCAGCAGCGCAGCCCAAGCCTGAGCCCAAACCCGCGACACCGGCCGTGACCGCCAGCAGCGCAACGAGCCCAACCCCAGCGGCCGCGACGGCCACCACCACACCCGCAACGGCCTCACCAACCACCTCGACCACTCCCTCCAAGACCGCGACCACGGCCACAGCTGTTGCAACCGCCCAACCGGCGACCCCCGCAGTGAAGCCACGCCCCACCACGGCGACCGCCAACAAACCGGCTGCCGTGGCGCGCAAACCGGTGGGCCCCGACTGGCGCACCTACGGCCCGATGCAGGTCGACTGGGCCAACTGGCGGGCCATGGGCGGCAGCTTTGTGGCCCCCAGCCTGGGCCGCGACGGCAAGCCCCATTACCTGGCGATCAACTGCGGCGCCCGCAAGCTCAATGCCACCAGCCAGAGCGGCCAATGGCGCACCTGGGACAGCCCCCAGAACGACTATGAGCAGCGCCTGGTGAGCGACCTCTGCACCACCAAGGGAGGCTGATCCGCGCGGGGATCTCCTCTCTCAGGCCGTGGCGGCCCAGGTCAAGGGCCAGGGGCGCTTGAGGTAGTGGCGCCCGGTGGCGCGCAGATACAGGCGCTGGGCGCCGTCGTCGCTCTCGCCGATCAGCTGTTCCTGCACCAGGCGGCGGGCCAGCCAGCCCCAACGGGCCTCGGCCGCAGGGTCGAGCTCCTGCAGCTCGCGGGTGAGGGCGCGCAACTCGCGGCCGTCCTGCTGCTCCAGGGCAGCCAACACACGCAACACCGAGGGCGACCAGTCGCGCTGCACGCGTGAAGGGGCTGCAAGACACGTGTCGCAGCGGCCGCAAGGCGGCACCAGCTCACCAACCGCCTGCAGCAGCGCCTGCTCGCGGCACCCCTCGCCTTCGGCAATCGACTCCATGCGGCGCAGCTGCTGCTGGGCCAGCTCGGCCCGCTGGCGATCAGCGGGATCCGCTCCGGCCTGGGCCAGCGCCCAGCCCAGGCTGATGCGATCCCCCGGCGAATACAGCAGCAGGCAGTGGGCCGGCAGGCCATCGCGGCCGGCCCGGCCCGACTCCTGCAGATAGCCCTCGGCGCTGGCCGGCAAAGCCAGGTGCAACACCAGGCCCACATCGGAGCGGTCGACCCCCATGCCGAAGGCGATCGTGGCCACCAGCACCGGCTGGCGGTGCTGCTGAAAGTGCTCCAGAGCCTGCTGGCGGGCCCCAGGCTCCAAACCCGCGTGGTACGCGATGGCCTCGTGGCCGGCGTCGTTAAGCCTGGCCACCCAGCTCTCCACGGCCCGGCGGGTGCGGGCATAGATCAGACGCGCCCCGCGGGACTGCTCGAGAGCCTCCAGCACCAGCGGCAGCGGATCATCGGGTCGCCGCTGCATGGTGTAGGCGAGGTTGGTGCGGCGGGCCGAATGCACCTGAACCAGGGGGCGCTTCAGCTGCAGCAGGCGAATCAGATCGGCGCGCACCTGCGGGGCAGCGGTGGCGCTGAGGGCCACCACCGGCACCCCCGGGCAGAGCTGCCGCAGGCGGCCCAGCCGCCGGTAATCGGGGCGGAAGTCGTGGCCCCAGGCACTGATGCAGTGGGCCTCATCGACCGCCAGGGCCACGAGCCCGCCCCTGCCGTGAAGGTCATCGAGCAGCTGCTGGGTGCTCTCCAGCTGCAGCCGCTCCGGCGCCAGATAAAGCAGGCGCAGAAGCCCCTCGCGCAGACGCCGCTGCAGATCCTGGCGCTCGCCGCCCCCCAGATCGCGGTGCAGGCAGGCCGCGGCGATGCCGCGGCGCTGCAGCTGGGCCACCTGGTCCTGCATCAGGGCCACCAGCGGCGAGATGACCAGCACCAGCCCCTCGCGCACCAGGGCCGGCAGCTGGTAGCAAAGCGACTTGCCAGCCCCGGTGGGCAGCACCGCCAGACAATCGCGCCCAGCCAGCAGGGCCTCGACCACCTCGCGCTGACCAGGGCGAAACGCCGGCCAGCCGAAGTGTTCGCCCAGGGCCTGCTGCAGCGGATCGACCACCGACGCCAAGCGCTGCTTGCGCGATCTGGCCAAGGCCGACCCCATCCCTGGTGCGGGCGCAGCTTAGCGGGACCGTTGGTGCACCAGATGTGGACCGGGTCGTGCTGCTGCCCTAGGGACCCACGGCCGTGGCACTGACCGGCAGCGGCGGCGGCTCGAGCTGATCAGGTGACTCTTCAACCAGCTGCAGCCGCACCCGCTTGCCGCCGGCCAGCTCGCCGAGCGACACCCGCAGGGTGGCGCCGCTGAGCGATTGCAGGGCCGTCAACAACTCGCGCAGGTGGGGGGTGCTGCTGCCGCTTTCAAGCCAGAGGCGCTCCTGCAGCCCGCCCAGCCGGCGCCAGCTGGTGTGCAGCTTGAGCACGGCCGATTCCAGCGCCTGGGCCTGACCCACCGCATCGGCCAGCAGCCCCAGGGCATCGAGCCGCTGGGCCTCCTGCAGCGCTTTCTCGAAATCCAGCTCCCCTTGCTGAAAGGCGCGCACGGCCAGCGACGCCTCCGCCGCCTTGCTGAGCCAACGGGCCGTGGAGGTCACATCCTTGACCCGCTCCAGCTCGGGCTCATCGCGCAACACGCGCCGCAGGTCGTCCTGCTGGTCTTCGGGCAGCTTGGCCAGCTCGCGCACCAAGGGGGCCACGGCCCTCGGCGGCAGCAGGTTCTCGGCGGTGCGCTGACGGATCTCCTCGGGCAGCAACGGGCTGGTGGCTGCCATGAACTCATCCGACAGGCGCCGCACCTGCTTGCGGGTGATCTGCTGACCCTCATTGGCCGCTTCGCCGATCATCAGCTGCACCTCGGGGTCGGCCTGGGCCGTCTCGAGGAAGGCCCGCTTGGAGAAGTTGTTGACGCTGGTCTCCTCCAGAACCCCCTCGCCCAGCATCGAATCAGCGGATTCAGCCAGCTGGATCAGGGTGTAGGCGCGGGTCTTGCTGATCTCCCGCTCCCTGAGCCACTGCAGAAAGCCGGTGCCGCGCCCCTCACCGCCGCGCTTCTCGCGGTCGCGCACGGCCCGCAGGATGCGTCCACGCCAGATCTCGGTCTGCAGGTCGAAGCGATCGCACACCGCCCAGGCCTCCTCGAGCCGGGCCAGAAACTCCATCGTGCTGATGCTGTCGCTGTCGGGATCCGGCAGATCCAAACGAAAGTCGGGCGGGTCGAGCTCGGTCATGGCGCCGATCGTGCCATGTCACGGCGGGGTTCAGGCGACGAATCGTGACGCCGGTGGCCTGGCGCGCGGCCGCCGCGGGTATCTTCCCTGAGGCAGCCACTCGATTCACAGCCCAGCGATGGCCATTTCCCGCGGCGACAAAGTGCGCATCAAGCGCCCGGAGTCTTACTGGTTCAACGAAGTCGGCACGGTCGCTTCGATCGACACCAGCGGCATCCGCTACCCGGTGGTGGTGCGTTTCGAGAAGGTCAACTACAACGGCTTCAGCGGCTCCGAAGGCGGCATCAACACCAACAACTTCGCCGAGGCCGAGCTCGAGAAGGCCTGAGGCCCAGCCCTTCCCTGAGCTCTTCTGGGCCTTGCCCAGGCATGCTGTTGCCCCCGCAGCCGAAATCCAGCTGCGGGGGTTTTGTGTTGGCAGGGGTGTCGCTCCCCACCGCGCCTTAGCCACGCCCCCTGATCTGAACCGCAGCGATGCCCGAACTGCCCGAAGTCGAAACCGTGCGGCGGGGGCTGGAGCAGCAGACCACGGGCTTCCAGATTGCGCGCGTGGTGGTGCATCGGGCCCGGGCGATCGCCGCCCCACGCCAGGATCCCGCCGGTTTCATCAGCGCCCTGGAAGGCCGCCGCGTGCAGCAGTGGCAGCGGCGCGGCAAATACCTCGTGGCCGCCCTGGATCAGGGGCACTGGGGCGTGCACCTGCGCATGACCGGTCAGTTTCTCTGGCTGGAAGCCGACCGCAGCGCCGCCCATCCGCCCTGCCGCCACACCCGCGTGCAGCTGTGGAACAGCAGCGGCCAGGAGCTGCGCTTCATCGACACCCGCAGCTTTGCCGAACTGTGGTGGGTTCCGCCCGAGCAGCCGTTGGAGGCGGTGATCACCGGGCTGCAGCGCCTGGGGCCCGAACCGTTTGATGCGGCCTTCAACGCCACCTACCTGAAACAGAAGCTCAGGGCCTCGAGCCGACCGATCAAATCGGCCCTGCTGGATCAGGCCTTGGTGGCCGGTGTGGGCAACATCTACGCCGATGAATCGCTGTTTGCCGCCGGCATCCGCCCCCAGACACCGAGCCGGCGACTTAGCCGTGAACGGCTCGCCAAACTCCAGAGCGCCCTGGTGCAGGTGCTCGAGCAGAGCATCGGTGCCGGCGGCACCACCTTCAGCGACTTCCGCGACCTGACCGGCACCAATGGCCACTACGGCGGCATGGCCTGGGTGTACCGGCGCGGCGGCCAGCCCTGCCGGCGTTGCGGCACCCCGATCGAGCGCACCACCCTGGGGGGGCGCAGCAGCCACTGGTGCCCCAGCTGCCAGCATTGAACCCACCCATGCACGCGGCCAGCAGCAGAGCGATGTCGTTTGAAGCCGCCAGCCGTGAGCAGCTCAGCCGCACCATGGCCGAGCTCCACCGACGCGGCTGGTGCGATGGCACCGGTGGCAACTTCAGTTGCGTGCTCGAGCGCCAACCGCTGCAGCTGCTCATGGCCCCCAGTGGGGTGGCCAAAGGATCGGTGCCCCCCGAGCAGCTGATCGTGGTGAATGCCGAGGGCCAGGTGGCGCGCGGCGAAGGACGGGCCAGTGCCGAAACCCTGCTGCACCTGGCCATCGTCCACGAAACAGGGGCGGGGGCGGTGCTGCACACCCATTCCCTGGCCGCCACCCTGCTCTCGCAGCGACTCGGTCGTTTGCGAGCCGCCGAGCTGCTGCTCGAAGACCTGGAGATGCTCAAGGGGCTGGCAGGGGTGAACACCCACGCCACGGCCATAGCCCTGCCGGTGCTGCCCAACGATCAGGATCTGGCTCGCCTCAGCCAGGTCGCCAGACCGCTGCTGGCCGATGCACCCCATGGCCTGCTGATCGCCGGCCATGGCCTCTACGCCTGGGGCCATGACCTGCTGGAGGCCACGAGGCATGTGGAAATCCTGGAATTTCTGCTGGAGCTGCGCTGGCGCCAGTTGCTGCTGGAGCCCCAACTGCTCCAGCCCCACAGGGTCGGGGGCGTCAGCCATGTGCTGCTCGACATCGAGGGCACCACCTGTCCGGTGAGTTTTGTGAGCCAGGTGCTGTTTCCCTACGCAGCTGCGCGGCTGGAGCAGCATCTGCAGCAGCACCGCGAAGACCCGGCGGTGGTGCAACTGGTCGGCGAGATCCAGCAGGCCTGGCGCAGCGATGCCGCCGCCCAACAGGCGGGTCTGGCGTGGCAGAGCGATGCCGATGTGGTGGGCTACCTGCAGTGGCTGATCGCTGAGGATCGCAAGCTCACCCCGCTCAAGAACCTGCAGGGCCTGATCTGGCAACAGGGCTACCAAGCCGGTGAACTGAACGGACCGCTATTCGGGGATGTGGCGCCGGCGCTGCGGCGCTGGCATCGCGAGGGCCTGACACTGGGCGTCTACTCCTCAGGGTCCGTGCCGGCCCAACAGCTGCTGTATGGCCACAGCAGCGCCGGAGACCTGCGAGGGCTGTTCAGCCATTGGTTCGACACGCGAACCGGAAGCAAACAGGAGCCCGCCAGCTACACGGCCATCGCTTCAGCAATGGCGGTCAACCCAGCCCAGGTGTTGTTCATCAGTGATTCAACGACTGAGCTGCAGGCCGCCCAGCAAGCGGGGATGCAGGTGCTGTTCAGCGATCGTCCCGGCAACCCCACAGATGACAGTGGCGGCTTTGAGAGGATTCAAGGATTCAGCACCCTGCAGATCAGCCGGTGACAGCAGACGAACGCGATCAAACCATCCTGCAACTCAACCAGTCGATGCTGGAGTGCGTGTTGCGGGGCGACTGGGATGGCTACGCAGCCCATTGCGATGTCAGCGTGAGCTGCTTTGAGGCCGAAACCAACGGAATCCTGGTGGAGGGGCTGGAGTTCCACCGTTTCTATTTCGACTCACCGGCAGCGACAGCGGCAGCGGCCGGCTCCGGTGCAGCGGAAGCCAGCAGCGCCGTTCAGACCCAGCCCCAGTCCCAGGTGACCATGGCTCGACCCCATCTGCGCTGGCTCGGAGATGACGCGGTGGTGCTCAGTTACACCCGCTTGGTGCAACGCTGCAGCAATGGTGAGTTCACCACCAGCAGCTGCTGCGAAACGCGGATCTGGCAGCAGCGCCACGGGCAATGGAAGCAGGTCCACGTGCACCGCTCGTAACCCACGCCAACCGACACCAACCGAGAAAAGACAACAAAAAAACCACCCCCTAGGGGGTGGTCTGTTGCTCAGACGCACCAGTCCATGCCTTGAGAATTGGCTGGCGGGCCTGAGTGATTCAGAATG
>VGPQ01000033.1 GCA_016882555.1 Cyanobacteria bacterium M_surface_7_m2_040 | reverse complement strand
AGGCGTCGTAGGCCTCGTGAACGGGCTCGCCTGTGCCATCGCCGCTGGCACCCAGATGGGCCAGCAGCATCTGGCCCGGGGTGCGGCGCTGATTAAACAGCTCCCACAGGGCCTGATCGGCCGTGTTGCAGAGGCGTTCGAGCAGGGCTTCGCCCAGATCGAGCCAGGCCGCCTCACTCAGCATCAACTGGGGCTGAAGATCGGCGCAACGCTGCTGCAGGGTGCCCAGGGCCCAGGCGGCGGCGGGTCGCCAGGCATGCACAAAAGGCTGGGTGCCGCCACGTTGCGAAAGCGCTTGGTGCGTCGCATCGGCAGCGGCGTCATGGCCGGCCTGGCGCAGGGCCTGCAGCAGGGGCCACCAGTCCGGGCTCTGCGGCGTCGCCGCAGCGGGCGGATCCAAGGCCCAGGCGGCGCTGGCGGCATTCAGGTCATCCCAGGCGAGCCGTTTGTCGAAATTGGCTGGGTTGTCAGGCGCAACCACCTGCCGCCAGCTCTCAAGCAGCGCACTCGTTTCAAGTGCGCCCGATTGGCCAGCGGCGCTGTCTAAGCGCTGATGCAAGCTCCAACCTTCGCGGCGAAGGGATGCCTCGAGCATCTCGACCTGCTGCACCGCAAGACTGGATTGCATGGTCATCAACGTTCTCAATGCAGGACCCTAAGGCGATCGAAAGGTCTGGCAACGTCTCGATCACGCTCAGCAATAACCCAACCCCCAACCCAATTGCACTGGCAGCATCACCAGCTCAGAGTGCAGCACGAGTTCACCCCATAGCTGACTGAATGCTGGTTGCACAGTTTCAGCCTCAGCGATTGTGTTGGTGCTCTGTCTGTTCGCTGCACAGCAGTTGGGCCATGCTGTGGCGTAAAGCTCGTGGTGCTGGCCCAGCATCGCTGTGATCAGCGACGGTCATGGGCGCGGCTGTGCCAACACCGGATTCATGGCACATCGGTCTGGGGTTCCAGCAGGCCGGCATCGGCAAACCGCTGCTTGAGGTCGAAGTAGCTGAGGGGTTCGGCAAATTCCAGCGAAAACAGGTAGCGGTTCACATCCAGGTTGATCACGGTGTGGGGTACCTGGTTGTTGAACAAATAGAAGCGGCCCGGTTCATAGCGCAGCTCCAGGCAATGCATGCTGGTGTTGGTGACGTTGCGGCCAAATAAAGTGTGGCTGTGGTGATCGCAGTGCACGGCCTGCTGGGCAGGCTCGCTGGTGATCCAATCGCGGCTCAGGGGGGTGGCCAGCCAACCGAGATGGGGCCACCACATCGCATTCTGGCCGCAAAACAGTTGCTGGCAGTGCTCCAGCAGCAACGAAACCCTGTTTGGTAAGCCTGGGCGGTTTTATGTGGTTATGAGCTATGGCATTCAGCACTGCGTGAAATGTGGTGCCGAATCAACAGCAAATCTGCAGCGGTAGATGCTGAAAGCCAAGACAGCAGTTCAATCTGCTCCGTGAACCGCTACAGCCTCGATGCTGTTGACACGCAGTGCAGCAGAAGCTCTTTTCAGCGGAGTGATCACGATGGCAGTGCTGTTGGCCATGGCGGCGCCGCAACCCAGCATTCCGCAGATCAACCGCTGTCTGACGAACGCCCCGCCAACAGCCATGCGCCCACCAGAACCAGCACCCAGGGCAGCGGGTGCAGTTCGACCAGAGGTGTGAGTGCAGCACTGAGCGGTGACATCAGCCAAAAGGCCACCGCCAGCGCCACCGTGACCATCACCATCAGCGCCGCCATGGGGATTTGCCTGCACCGCTGATCGCAGTTCAGCACAAATTCTCAACAGCGCCCACATCTACAGCTCCAGCCCGCAGCCTGCGCCAACTGCCGTGCTGCCAGGCGAGCACGGTGCTGGCCTGCCCCGCCGGCGCCGGCCAGGGCACGGGCCCCAGCAAGGGCACCCCCTGGGCCCCAAAGCAGGCATTGGCTTCGGCAGCCGTGGTGGCCGCCGGTTCGCCCGAGCGGTTGGCGCTGGTGGTGGCCAGCGGCCCACTCAACCGCAGCAGCGCCTGGGCCATGGGGCAGCGCGGCACCCGCAGCCCCAGGCTGCAGCCGCCGGGATGCAGCTGCGCCGCCAGGGGCCCCGTGGCTGGCAGCACCAGGGTGAGGGCACCGGGCCAGTGCTGCGCCGCCAATTGCAGCGCCTGGGGCGGCCACTGCACACCCGCCACCTGTTGCAACTGGGCCAGGTCGGCCCCCATCAGGATCAGAGGTTTGTCGGGCGGACGTTGCTTGAGCTGCCAGATCTGGCCTGCATGCTCGGGCAAGGCCGCCAGCGCCACCAGGGTGTCGGTGGGAAACAGCACCGCCTGGCCTGCCTGCAGGCGGGCAACCAGGGAGGAAGGCTCAAGCACGGCGGTCATGGGCTCCGATCAGGCATCAAGGCGGGCCAACCAGGCTGCTGCAGGTTCGATCGCCATGACTCCGCGCCGTTCGACCTGTCTGGCATCGCGCACCAGTTGCACCGCTTCGGCATCAGCCCATTGCGCTGCAAAGCGCGCCAAGGCCCGATGCGGCCTGGTGTCTGACACCTTGCACTCCAGCAGCTGGTCGAGGGCACCATCACAACTGAGGCAGAAATCCACCTCGGCACCATCCTTGGTGCGGATGTAGTGAAGGCCGACGTCGCAGCCGGTGGTGTCGCAGCGGTAGTGCGCCTGCTTGCAGAGCATGACGGCGACCGCATTCTCAAAAAGCACGCCCTCATCCCCCCTTCACCATGCCGGTATCCATGAAATACACCTTGGGGGCCTGCAGCAGTGAGCGGGCAATGTTGCGGTGCCAGGGCTGCACCACAATCACCACATGGAGCGCCTGCAGAATCTGCAGATAACGCTTCAAGGTGGTGGGCGACACCACCAGGTCTCGGGCCATGGAAGCCAGCGACAGCGGCGAGCCCACCCGTTCGCGCAGCAGCTCCACAAACACCCGCATGGCATTGATCTCCTGCAGGCGTGAGAACTCGAGCACGTCTTCACGAATCAGGTCGGTGGCGTACTGACGGCGCCAACGCCTGGCTTCATCGGCACTGTCAGCCAGTACGGGCTCGGGGAAGCCACCGCGCTCGATCAGATGCAGCAGCGCCCGCTCGGGATCCGCTCCGGTCTGCGTGCACCATTCGCGCACCGAAATGGGATCGAGGTGCAGATGCAGGTAGCGGCCGGCCAAGGATTCTCCCGATTGCCGAACGGTGTCCATGCGGGCACTGCCGGTGACCAGCAGCGCTTGCTCTGCGGGCTTGGCATCGATGACCCCCTTGAGCCATGGCTTCCACGCAGGCATCTTGTGGATCTCGTCGAGAACCACCAACGCTGCCCGCGGATCCCATGACTGCCGCAGCAGCACAGCACGATCGGCGGGGACGTCCCAGTTGAGGTAACTCGCCGAGCTGACCTGCCCGATGAGCTGCCGGGCCAGTGTCGTCTTGCCGACCTGGCGGGCACCAGTCAGCACAACAGCCTTGCGGGCCAGGTCACGCCGCAGCTGGGGCTCGAGATAGCGCTGCATGCGACCGAACTAGCGGCCAGTGGCAAAAAGTCGCGACTTTTTGATCACAGACTGGCAGAAAGTCGCAATGTGCCGGCATCAAAGCGGCGCCCGGGCGCTGGCAAAGCGCCAGTGGCCCTCAAGGTCGTGATGGCGGCCCAGCTGCTGCAGCCCTGCCGCGGCCAGCAGCGCGGCCACGGCATCGGCTTGGTCGCAGTGATGCTCGAGGCAGCAGCCCCCCCCCGGCGCCAGGGCCGCGCGGGCGCCGGCCGCTATCACGCGCAGGGCATCGAGGCCATCGGCGCCGCCATCGAGGGCAAGCCGCGGCTCGTGCTCGCGCACCCCAGGCTCCAGCCGGGCCCACACCGCCGTGGGGATGTAAGGGGGATTGGCCACCACCAGCTGCAGCTGGCCCCACCAGGGGGCCAGGGGCTGCCACCAGCTGCCGGCCAGCAGCTGCACCCGCGCCGCCAGCTCTGCGGCCTGCAGATTGACCGCCGCCTGCTGGCGGGCCACGTCGCTGAGTTCGACCGCCAAACCTTGACTGTGGGGCCAGGCGCGGGCCAGCGCCACCGCCAGCACACCGCTGCCGCTGCCCAGATCGGCCCACAACCCTGGGGGTGCCTCTGGCAGTTGCAACGCCAGCTCCACCAGCAGCTCGGTTTCGGCCCGGGGGATCAGCACCCCCGGCGCCACCTGCAGGCTCAGATCACGCCAGGGGCACACCCCCAGCAGGTACTGCAGGGGGATCTGCTCCTGCAGGTGGCGCTGCCACAGGCCCGCCAGCGCCACCAGGCTGCGCTGCAGCACCACCGGACGCTGCGGGTGCAGGTGCAGCTGCTGCAGCGCCTGCCAACCCAACCCACCGCCAAGATCGAGCAGCCAGTCGAGTTCGGCGGCGCTGCCGCCAGGATGCTGCTGCAGCAGGCTGCGGCGCCAGGCCAGCAGCGCCTCAGCCGTGACACAGTCGGCCGAGGCGCAGGGGTCTGGGCTGTTGGGTAACGGTGATGGCTGAGCGTTCACAGCCGTCATCCTGGCGGGCACTGAGAGATCAGGCCGGCCGCCAGCACAGACCGGGCTCAGCCTGCAGCAGCCCCGCCAGCTCGAGGGCCAGCAGCTGGGGCAGCAGCTCAGCGCTGGCCTGGCCCAGCTGCTGACTCAGCTGCAGCAAGGATGCACCGCTGCCCACGGCGGCCAGCACGGCCTGGGCCGCAGGACTGCCTGGGCTGGGGGCAGGCGCCTGCTGCGGCGGGGCCCCAAGCGATGCCACCCCAACCGATGCAGCGCGGGCCAACGGTCCAGGCCCCAGGGCACGCACCAGATGGTCGGGGGCCAGCAAAGCAGCCACGCCCCGGGCCAGGAAGGCGTTGCTGCCCGCTGCCGAGCGCTTGCCGGCATCGGCGGGCACCACCCACACCGGCAGACCCAGCTCACGGGCAAGGTGGGCCGAATGCAGGGCACCACTGCGCTCGGGGCACTCGACCAGCACCAGGGCACCCGCCAGGGCAACCTGCAAACGGTTGCGCGCCGCAAAGTGCCCGGCCAGCACAGCCGTGCCAGGCGGTTGCTCGCTGATCAGCAGGCCGCTGCGGCCCACCTGCTGCTGCAACAGCTGGTGATGGCTGGGATAGACCCGCTCGAGCGCCGTGCCCAGCACCGCCACCGGACGCCCGCCCGCCCGCAAGCAGCCGCGGTGCACGGCCGCATCGATGCCCTCGGCCAGGCCGCTGACCACCGGCCAACCCGCTCGGGCCAGGGCCACGCCGATCGCCTCGGCCATGGCCAGACCATGGGCCGAAGCGCGGCGGGTGCCCACCACAGCCACCGCCTGACGGCGGCGCAACGGAGCCCAGAGACTGCCCCGGCCACGCCAATGGAGCACCAGCGGCGGCCGCTGCAGAGCAGCGATGGCCGCTGGCATGGCGGGATCGCCCGGCAGCAGCTGGCCCAGACCGCGCTGGCCGGCGGCGCGCCAGGCCCTCAGGGGATCAGCCCCCCAGCGGGCGCGATGCTGGCCAATGGCACGCAGGCGAGCTGGCCCGAAACCCGGCATGGCCTGCAAGGCCTCGGGGGGCGCCTCCCAGGCGGCCTGCAGCGAGCCAAACTCTCCCTCCAGCTGCCGCAAGGCCCCTACCCCCAGACCAGGGGCCGCGGCCCAAAGCAGCCACCAAAGGCGCTCATCAACCCCCCAGGCCAAGGCCATCAGCGATCAGTACATCTGTACTGATTCTAGTGCGGGCCGTGGACCAGGGCCGCCACGGCCGCGTCGAGATCGGCTGGCAGGCGACGCAACAGGCGGCGCTGATCGGGCCCGGCCGAGAGGTCCACCAGCACCAGCTCCACCCGCGCCTCGGCGGCCACCACGCCTGCGGGGCTGATGAACCGGCTCATCCAGGGGAGCTTGACCCCGCGACGCGGCAACACCTGGCTCTCGAGCCGCACCTGATCGCCATGCAGCAGCGCCTGGCGATAGTCGATCGCCAACGCCACCACCGGCAGCTCAAGCCCCCGGGCCGAAAGGTCGCTGTAGGCCAGGCCCACCGCTGCCAGGGCCTCCACGCGCGCCTCCTCAAGCCAGGCCAGGTAGGCCCCATGCCACATCACACCGGCGTGGTCGGTGTGCTGGGGCAGCACCCGCCGCTGCAGCATCCAAGGGGCAGCCTGCTGAGCCGGTGGGGGTGTGTCGATGACCATGGTTGTCAATCGGCCAACACGACCGGCCGAGCGCCATAGGCTGACACTGCACCTTCATTGCTGCTGTGTTTCGCAACTTGCTGATCGCCGATTCAGGCCAGGGTCATGTGGAAGAAATGGTGCGCATGCTGCGCGCCATCCCGCCTGCGGCCGCCGCCAGGGTGAACCTGCTGCATGTGATTGGCGAGCAGGGCAGCGCCGACGTCGAAGAGCACCGCAACCGTGCTGAAGGCCTGATGCGCGATGCGATCACACGCATGGGCCTCGATGGCACCACCGTCAACACGCTGGTGCGCCAGGGCGACACCAAAACCCTCGTGCTCATGGTGGCCGAGGAGCTGGGTGCCGACCTGATCGTGATGGGATCCCGCGGCATGAACAGGCTGCAGGCGATTCTCAGCAACAGCGCCAGCCAGTACGTCTTTCAGCTCTCCACGCGGCCGATGCTGCTGGTGCGCGATGACCTCTACATCCACGCCATCAACAGGATCATGGTGACTGTTGATGGAACCGGTGTCGGCGACGACGCCATTCGCCTGGCCTGTGAGCTGGTGGCCGCCATTCCCGGCGGCAGCCTGACGGGCGTGCACGTCACCCGTCAGGACCTGGCCCCCAGCCGCGGCGGCAAAAGCCCCGCCGACGAGGTGCTCGACAAGGCCGTCCAGCGTGCCCGCAGCTTTGGGGTGACGATGAAACCGGTGCACAAGGTGGGCGACACCGCCCGCACGGTATGTGCCGCTGCCGAAGAAGCGCGGGCTGATCTGCTGGTGATCGCGTCGCAGGATCGCCGGCCTGTGGTGGCCAAAAACTTCGTCGACATCGACCGGCTGCTCGGCAGCTCGGTGAGCGACTACATCCGGGTGCACGCTCCGGCGCCGGTGCTGCTGGTGCGCGAACCGGAGCGCGGGCGCTGAAGACTCAGCTGCCCTGGCGGCTGCTGGTCTGGATGTACAGCACGATCAGGAAGACCGCGGGAACCAACACAAACATCAGGCTGGCAACAAAGCCGAGGTCGTTGGTTTCCATGGCAAGGCGGGAAGTGTTGGGAGGGTATCACCGCCCAACGGGCCAGATTCAGGCCCCTTCATAGCTCGTTGCGGTTGTTGCAGCCGGCAGCGGATCAACTGCCTCCTGATCCGTGTCCGCCTCGCCTGCGGGGAGATCAGGATCACTCTCGTCGGCGGGCTCTGTCTCCACCACCGGCCACGACGTGGGCCCCAGGGGCAGGGGCTCGGCCTGGGCGGCGGCCAGCAGCGTCTCGCGATCAGACAGCCCCACCTGGGGCCGCGTGATCACCAGACACGATTGATTAATCAGGGCCTGGCAGGCCAGACGCCAGTTCTGGGAGCGGCGCTTGAGCTTGAGATCCTCGACCCCGGTGCGGGGGCTGAGGGCCACCTGGGAGGGGCCTTCGGGCACCTCCACAAAACAGGTGATGCACTGGCCGCAACCGCCGCAGTTGCCCAGGGTGCCCTTGAGGCCATAGAGCTGAATGCCCTCACGCAGCGCCACCTCGCGCAGGTTCTCGCCGGGGTAGCACTCCACATCCCGACCTTCACGCACAAAACGGATCACGGGCATGGCAACGGTGGCAGCTGGGGTCATTCTGCGCTCGGCCATTGCGGTCTGTGACCAGCGCCGCGCCAGGGCAGGCGAGACCCTTACGATCGCCGCACCCCAACCCAAGCGTCTCCCCATGGGATTGCCCTGGTACCGGGTGCACACGGTCGTGATCAACGACCCGGGCCGACTGCTGGCCGTGCACCTCATGCACACCGCCCTGGTGGCCGGCTGGGCCGGCTCCATGGCGCTCTATGAGCTCGCCATTTTTGACCCCTCTGACCCGGTGCTCAACCCGATGTGGCGCCAGGGCATGTTTGTGATGCCCTTCATGGCCCGTCTGGGTGTGACCGGCAGCTGGGGCGGCTGGAGCATCACCGGCGAAACCGGCGTTGACCCCGGCTTCTGGAGCTTCGAGGGCGTCGCCGCCGCCCACATCATTCTCAGCGGCATGCTGTTCCTGGCCGCCATCTGGCACTGGACCTACTGGGATCTGGAGATCTGGCAGGACCCACGCACCGGTGAACCGGCGCTGGATCTACCCAAGATCTTCGGCATCCACCTGCTGCTCGCCGGCCTCGCCTGCTTCGGCTTCGGCGCCTTCCACCTGACCGGGGTCTTTGGCCCGGGCATGTGGGTGAGCGATGCCTACGGCGTCACGGGCCATCTCGAGCCTGTCCAACCGGCCTGGGGCCCGGAGGGCTTCAACCCCTTCAACCCGGGCGGCATCGTGGCCCACCACATCGCCGCCGGCATCGTGGGAATCATCGCCGGCATCTTCCACATCACCACACGCCCACCCGAGCGCCTCTACAAGGCCCTGCGCATGGGCAACATTGAAACCGTGCTGGCCTCGGCCATCGCGGCCGTGTTCTTCGCCGCCTTCATCGTTGCCGGCACCATGTGGTACGGCGCCGCCGCAACCCCGGTTGAGCTGTTCGGCCCCACCCGCTATCAGTGGGACCAGGGCTACTTCAAGACCGAAATCAATCGGCGCGTGCAGACCGCCCTCGACCAGGGCGCCAGCAAAGAACAGGCCTGGGCTTCGATCCCTGAGAAGCTCGCCTTCTACGACTACGTGGGCAACAGCCCGGCCAAGGGTGGCTTGTTCCGCGTGGGTCCGATGGTCAACGGCGACGGCCTGCCCACCGGCTGGCTGGGCCACATCTCCTTCACCGACAAGGATGGACGGGAGCTCGAAGTTCGGCGTCTGCCCAACTTCTTCGAGAACTTCCCTGTGGTGCTGCAGGACCAGGACGGCATCGTGAGGGCCGACATTCCCTTCCGACGTGCCGAGGCCAAGTTTGCCTTTGAACAAACCGGTGTGACCGCAAAGGTCTACGGCGGTGCTCTGGCCGGCCAGAGCTTCAGTGACCCCGCGGATGTGAAGCGCCTGGCCCGCAAGGCCCAGCTGGGTGAAGCGTTCGAATTCGACCGCGAGACCTACCACTCCGATGGTGTGTTCCGCAGCTCACCGCGGGGCTGGTTCACCTTCGGCCACGCCACCTTTGCGTTGCTGTTCTTCTTCGGCCACATCTGGCACGGTGCCCGCACCCTCTACCGCGATGTGTTTGCCGGCATCGATCCGGATCTGGGCGAACAGGTCGAATTCGGCCTGTTCCAGAAACTGGGCGACCGCTCCACCCGCCGCCTGCCCGAGGGCTTCGTGCCCCCGGCCGGCACCCCCCTCAGCTGACCAGCAGGAGTTTCCATGGAAAGCTTTGCCTACATCCTGATCCTGGCGCTGGCCATCTCG
>VGPQ01000032.1 GCA_016882555.1 Cyanobacteria bacterium M_surface_7_m2_040 | reverse complement strand
GTAATAGGGCGGATGGCCAAAGCCGTAGACGCTGGTGGTGGCATAGCTGGCCTGCTCCACCAGCGCATCATCGGGGCTCTGGTCGGCAAAGGCCCAGTGCTCGATCTGGTTGACCGCCGGCCCGCCAATGCGCACCGTGCCGGTTTCGCCCAGCAGGGTGATCGAGCCCTCCAGGTTCTTGGGATAGGTGAGCATGGTGACGGCCATGGTGCCCAGGGCGCCGTTGCGCCAGCGCAACTGAAGGGCAGCGGTGTCTTCGACCTCGATGGCGCGGCCCAGGGTGGCGATCGAGGCGCTGACGCTCTCAAGTGGCCCCACCAGCCAATCGAGCAGGTCCACATAGTGGCTGGCCTGGTTCATCAGCGCGCCGCCGTCAAACTCCCAGGTGCCGCGCCAGGCGTCCTGGTCGTAGTAACTCTGCGGCCGCTGCCAAAACACATTCACCGCCACCATGGCCAGCTTGCCGAAACGCCCGGCCTGCAGCTGCTTTTTCACCAGTTGCAGGGTGCTGTTGAAGCGGTTCTGCTTGACCACAAACAGCTGCACCCCCGCGTCATCGCAGGCCTTGACCATGGCCACCCCATCGGCCCAGCGGGTGGCCATCGGCTTTTCGGTCATCACGTGCAGCCCGACCTCGGCCGCCGCGATCACCTGGCCGGGGTGCAGGCCACTGGGGGTGGCCAGCACCACCAGATCGAGCGGGGCCTGGCGGCGTTCGGCGGCGGCCAGCAGCTCTGAATAGCTGCCAAAGCAGGCCGGCGCCGTGGCAGCTCCGGGGTGCTCAGCAGCAGCCTGGGCCACCAGCTGCTGGGCCTGCTCCAACCGCTCCGGTTGGGTGTCGCACAGGGCCACCAGTTCGGCCCGCTCATGGTGCAACGCAATCGCACGGATGTGATTGGCGCTGATGCGCCCACAGCCCACCAGGGCAATGCGGATGCGGCGGCCGGTGATCGGGGCGATGGGATGGAGCATTCCAACGGGGAGAGGACTCAGGCGCGGGTGGCCATTTCAACCCTGAAACGGATTGATGATGGCGAGGCCGAGATCCAGAAAATGGCGCTGATTGCGTGTTGCCAGCGTGGCCTGATGAGCCAGTGCGGTACCGGCAATCAGAGTGTCGCGCAGATCCACCGGCGTGCCCAGGGCCTTTCGCTGAGCAGCCAGCTGGGCGGCTTCACGAGCCGCCTGGGCATCGAGAGGCGCAATCCGGCCCTGCACGAGTTCGGTCAGAAGCACCTCCAGGCCCTGCTCCAATCGGCGGCGCCTGCCGCCTGCCGGCAACAGATCCAGCCCATAGCGCAGCTCAAACACCACAACGCTGGGAAGCCAGATCTGATCGGGACTCTGCTGATCAAGCCAGCGAACCACCCCAGGATCGGGATGGCTCTGCATCACGGCAGAGACCACATTGGTGTCAAGCAGGATCACGTGCCGAAATCAGCCGGTTCTGCCCCATGACCCTGCCACTCCTCAATGGGTTCGTCGAGGCCAACACCGGCAAACAACGCCGCCATGCTGCTGCCCAGACCAGGGGAGGGGGCCGTGGATGACCAAGCCCCGGCCTGGGTGGCCTGGCACAGGATCATCCGAGCTTCCTCTTCCATGCTGCGGCCATGGCTACGGGCTCTGCGCCGCAGGGCCTCTTTGACCGCTGCATCAAGGTTGCGCACCAGCAACTGAGCCATGGTTCACCGGCTTGCTGATATCACGATATCAGGCCCGCACCACCTTGGGGCCCGGGGAAAAGCGACCGCGGGTGTCGATCAGCAGCGGCGCGTGGGCCTCGATTAGGGCGTAGTCAAAGGCGTCGTGGTCGGTGGTGAGCAGCACCGCATCAAAACCAGCAAGCAGCTGGGCGCTCAACTCCAATGAGCGCAGATCAAAGGCGTGCTCGCGCATGGGCGGAAACACAGGAAAAAACGGATCGCTGTAGGCGATCTGGGCGCCCTTGGCCTCAAGCAGCTCCATCACCTCGACGGCGGGTGATTCGCGCATGTCGTCCACATTTTTTTTGTAGGCGATGCCCAGCGCCAGCAGGCGGCTGCCATTGAGCGGCTTGCCCACATCATTGAGGGCATCAGCCGTCTTGCTCACCACATAGGCGGGCATGGCCGTGTTGATCTCACCGGCCAGCTCAATGAAGCGGGTGTGCATGCCGTATTCACGCGCCTTCCAGGTGAGGTAGAAGGGATCGATCGGGATGCAATGCCCCCCCAGGCCAGGCCCGGGGTAATAGGGCACAAAGCCAAAGGGCTTGGTAGCCGCGGCGCGGATCACCTCATAGAGATCGATGCCCATGCGATCGGCCAGGGGCTTGAGCTCGTTCATTAGGCCGATGTTGACGGCCCGGTGGATGTTCTCGAGCAGCTTGGTCATCTCGGCAGCCTGGGTGCTGCTCACCTCCACCACCTGGGCCACAGCCTGCTCATAGAGGGCCAGGCCAACGGCGCGGCAGCTGGCGGTGCTGCCGCCCATCACCTTGGGAATGGTGGCGGTGTTGTAGTGGGCGTTGCCGGGGTCTTCGCGCTCAGGGGAATACACCAGAAACAGATCGCGGCCGATCGCAAAGCCCCGGGCTTCGATCAACGGGCGCAGCACCTCTTCGGTGGTGCCAGGGTAGGTGGTGCTCTCGAGGCTCACCACCTGGCCGGCCCGCAAATGGGGCACCAACGCGTCGGTGGTGGCCACCACATAGCTGAGATCCGGTTCGCGGTGCCGGTCCAACGGCGTCGGCACGCACAGGATCAGGGCATCCGCCTCGGCTGCCCGGGCAAAGTCGGTGGTGGCCTCCAGCTGGCCGGCGGCGCGGGCGCGGCCCACCCGCTCGCCGTCGATGTGCTGGATGTAGCTGCGGCCAGCGTTGATCGCGCCTGTCTTGCTGGCGTCGATGTCGAGCCCCAGCACGCGGTAGCCGGCCTCGGCATAGGTGAGCGCCAGCGGCAGGCCCACATAGCCCAGCCCAACGATGCCGATGCAGGCACTGCGGCTCTGCAGGCGCTCGAGCAGGGCAGCGGCAATGGGCTCAGTGATGGGCTCCAAGGGCCAGCTCAGGAGGTCAACGCCGAATCCTGCCGCAGCTGATCGCCTGAAAGCACGTAGCAGGCGCCAGTTTGCGGGCAGACCCAGCGGCCCTCGCCCGCCAGCGGCAGCGGAATGCGCTCGCCGTAGGCGCTCATCCAGCCCACCTGCCGCGCCGGCACGCCCACCATGAGGGCAAAGGGTTTGACATCGCGGGTGATCACGGCGCCTGCCCCCACAAAGGCATACGCCCCCAAGGTGACGCCGCAGACGATGGTGCAGTTGGCGCCCATCGTGACGCCACAACCCACATGGGTGGGGCGGTATTCGTCCTTGCGGCTCACCGCCGAGCGCGGATTGATCACATTGGTGAACACCATGCTCGGCCCGCAGAAGACGTCGTCTTCCAGGGTGACGTTGTCGTACACCGAGACGTTGTTCTGAATCTTGACGTTGCGGCCGATCGTGACCCGGTTGCCCACAAACACGTTCTGCCCCAGCGAGCAGCCCGCACCAATCACGGCACCGCCACACACATGGGCCCAATGCCAGACGCGCGTGCCCGCCCCGATGCGCGCCCCCGCATCCACGATCGCTGTGGGGTGCACCACAGCCGAAGAATCGATGGGCTCAGGTTCCATGTCCAAAACCACGATGTTCAGTTCTCAATCCAGTTCAGTTCTCAATCCAGAGCCCTCTCCCAATCCTGCTCCACCTTCAAGGACCTGCGTTCAGCCAGGCGAGCAGCATTGCAAAGCCCAAGGGCTGGAGCGTAGTAAACGCAGGCTGACGACTGGGCTCGGGGGAGCGCCCTTGAGACACCCTCTTGCTAAGGGGCCAATTTCGGGGTTACGAAACACCAGATCTGGTGTACGCAAATGCTTTTATGCGCACAAACGCATCATCAAGGCAAAACTTAGCGGTCAAATCAAGTGCTGAAACGGCCTAGTTGTCCTGTCTCAGCAGGGTATTCGGTAGGTGGGCGGTGGGTTCGGAATCGACATCGACCAGGAGGCACCAGAACGCAAGAACGGCGGATAAACTTTGGCTATACGAGAAGGACTGCCATGAAAGTGAGGGTGCAGGCTTGGGGCAACAGCCTGGGGCTGAGGATCCCCAAGGCTTACGCCGCCGAGCTGGGCGTTGGCGCCGGCAGCGAGATGGAGGTGAAGGTGGAGTCAGGCGCCCTGCACGCCAGGCCCGCCAAGGCCATCCGTCTTGAGGCGCTGATCGCAAACATCACAGCCGACAACCAGCACGGCGAAACCGAGTGGGGTGAGGCCAGCGGCGCTGAGGTGTGGTGAGAGCACCTGAGCGCGGAGACCTGATCTGGCTCAGCTTCACGCCGCAGAGTGGGCGCGAACAGGCTGGACGCCGCCCGGCACTGGTGGTATCGCCATCGGCGTACAACAGCAAGGCGGGCCTGGCTTTGGCGTGCCCCATCACAAGCAGGGTGAAGGGATATCCGTTTGAAGTGGGGTTGCCCGATGGTTGCTCAGTGCAGGGGGTGGTGCTGGCGGATCAGCTGCGCAGCCTGGATTGGCGCAGTCGCCAGGCCGAGCTGATTGGTGCAGCACCAATGGCGGTGGTCGAAAAGGTGTTGCAACTGGTGGCTGCCTTGCTGAGCGATCCGTAGACCCAGCGGCTCTTCACGCAACACCACATATGGTGTCTCACAAGGGCCAAAACAGCCAAAACTTGCAAGCGTTGTCAGAGCACCTTCCTCCCCCCAAGGGCGATTAGCTGGGGTAGGGGCAACTCAGACCGATCCGCCATACTCCTCAAGCAGGGAAATCACGTCTCGCACTCGCCTGGCGTTGACCTCGTTTGGTTCGAGCTGGTGTCTGAGCTGAACAAGATTGCATCGAGCTTGCTGTTGAGCTCGGCGAGCCGCTCGTCCTCTTTCCTCATCTGCTCGTCTTCTTTCCTCATTTGCAGAATCCTCTGCTCGATTGCGTACTGCTGAACGCTTATATCGATCGTTGGATGCCAATTGAGCTTCTGCAACAGCCGTCGCCAGGGCGACAGCGATGCAAGGAATTCCTGCTTGCTGCGGTAAATCGAAGGAAGCGGCTCCCAGGACGTCGACATGGCTGTAACTCGTGAGCAGGGTGATCAAGGCGAGGAGCAGGGCGGCAAAAACCGTGATCCAGCCTTGACGGTCAAATCCCAACACCACCGTAGCCAGCCCCAACCGCCTACGGAAAACAATACACCTGTACTAATTTTCAGGCCTCCCCAACACCCTCTGGCTGCCCCCGCTGCCACTCGGGCACCAGCTGGGCCAGCAGCTCAAGGGCCGCGGGCTCATCCCGAGTGCTGAGGGCAGCCTCGAGGGCATCGAGCTGGGGCCACAGGGCTTCGGGTGGCAGGGCGGCTTCGCGGGCGCGGTAGATGAGGGGGTGGGTTGTGGGTTGGGAGTCGGCTTCGATCAGCAGTTCTTCGTAGAGCTTTTCGCCGGGGCGCAGGCCCGTGCACTCAATGGCGATGTCGCCGTCGGGGTTGTGCTCGTCGCGCAGGGTCAGGCCACTGAGCTGGATCATCTGCCGGGCCAGGTCGATGATGCGCACCGGCTCGCCCATGTCGAGCAAAAACAGATCACCGCCTTCGGCCAGCACCGCCGCCTGCAGCACCAGCTGGGCCGCCTCGGGGATGGTCATGAAGTAGCGGATGATCTGCGGATGGGTCAGGGTGATCGGCCCGCCAGCAGCGATCTGCTGGCGAAACAGGGGCACCACCGAGCCTGAGGAGCCCAGCACATTGCCAAAGCGCACCATGGCAAAGCGGGTGGGCAGGCCCTGCTGGTTGGCCTGCTGGGCATGGGCCTGCACCACCAGCTCGGCCACGCGCTTGCTGGCACCCATCACGTTGGTGGGGCGCACGGCCTTGTCGGTGGAGATCAGCACCACCTGGCGCAGGCCGGCGCGGGCGGCGGCGCTGCACACGGCGCGGGTAGCGCCCACGTTGTTGGCCAGGCCGGCCAGGGGGTTGGCCTCTACCAGCGGCACGTGCTTGTAGGCGGCGGCGTGAAACACGACCTGCACCCCGTGGGCGGAAAACACCTGCTGCACCAGTGCCGCCTCGGCGGCACTGCCCAGCACCGGCACCAGCGGCACCCCATCAGGACGCTGCCGCTGCAGTTCCTGATGGATGGCATACAGCGCTGGCTCGCTGCTCTCAAGCAGCACCAGAGCCTGGGGCCCCAGCTTGAGGATCTGCCGGCACAGCTCACTGCCGATCGAGCCGCCGGCACCGGTGACACACACCACAGCCCCGGCCACCCCTGGCCCCAGCAGGGCGGGGTCGGGGGGCACCGCATCGCGACCCAGCAGCTCTTCAATGGCAATGGGCCGCAACGCGGTGATGCGGGCGCGGCCGCTGGCGATCTCTTCGATCGCCGGCACCTGCAGCACAGGAATGCCCAGCTGCTGGATCGATTCAACGATCTGGCGGCGACGGCGGCGACTGAGCGAGGGGATCGCCAGCAGCACTTGCTCGATCTGTTGCTGTTCAATCAGGCCACCGAGGCGCTGGGGCGGCAAAATCGGCAAATTGTCGAGCTCACGACGCCACAGGGCAGGGTTGTCGTCAAGCACGGCCACCACGGTGTGGCTGCTGGCCAGGCGCAGGGCCACGGCCAACTGGGCGCCAGCAGCACCTGCGCCATAAATGACCACGCGGGTGCGGCGACGGCTGGGGGCCTTGCTGGCCTGCAGCAGCAGGTCACGCAGGGCAAAGCGCACACCACCGGTGAGCACGGTGAGCAGCAGCCAGAGCAAGGGCCAGAGGCTGTGGGGGGGCATCTGCACCGGCAGCTGGGTGCCCAGCAACGCCACCAGCACCACCGAAACGGCATTGCGCAGGACCACCGCATAGATGGCTGCGCTGCTCACATAACGGGTGAGGCCGCGGTATTGGCCCGTGAAGGCATAGATGCTGAGTGCGACCGACCAGGTGGCGGGGAACAGCCACAACGTGCGCAGCAACCAGTCGCTGAGGGGTTCAGTTGTGCGCAGCCAGAAGCTGAGCCAGATCGCCAGCGGAATGAACAGCATATCGATGGTGCCCAGCAGCAGCCGCCGACTCAACGGCGGCAGGGCCATCAGGCGGCGGCGAAGCAGAAATGGTCTCAACTGCATACCGATGAGCTCATCATTGGGATAGCGCCCCTGAAGGAGGCTCCCAGCAATGGGATAAGCGTCGCCGAGTGCCGCTTTCGATAGCGTTGAAGGACTGGGTCACAAGGGCGATCCACCAGCTAGATCAGCGAGGTCGGTGGTGATCAACTGGAGGAATCTCCTGTGGAAGGGGGTGGGATCGAACCAGACAAGCGCTCCCGCTCGAAGCGCTCGAGCCGTTGTATCCTCTGCTCGATCGCGTAGCGCTCCACGTCGATGTCGATCGTTGGATGCCAACTTATTGCTCTATGGCCGTCGCCACGGCGGCAGCGATGCAAGGAATTCCTGCTTTCTGCGGTAGATCGACGGAAGCGGCTCCAAGGAGATCGACATGGGCGTCATTGGTCAACATCGTGATCAGGGCAAGGAGCAGAGAGGCGAAAAACGTGATCCAGCCTTGACGGTCAAATCCCAAAACCACCGTAGCCGGCCCAAACCCCAAACACAGGATAGTACGGACGCACTATCGGAGCATCCGTGAAATCACGGTAACCCGCCCGGGCACTGCCAGGCCTACACCCCACAATCGGCCCGTTTGCGGGCAGCGATCTGGGGCGCAAGCCAAGCGCCGGTGCTGCCAGTGGATCGCCAGAGAGCGAGGCGCAGGGCGTCGCGGAGGAGCTTGCGGTGCTCGCTGGGGCCGGGAGGTGGCGAACTGCTCGGGCAGCGGATCAGCAGGACAGCAGGCCAGCGGATCAGCCTGAGAAGCCAGCGCAGATGACGACCTCACTCAGATCCGTAGCGCGTGGTGTCAAATCCAGCTCCGCAAAGCAGCCCTCACCACATCCGAGCACCTCGCCCGCCATGGCGGCGTTCACACCCAGTTGGCTGTAAGGGCCGCAGAGCGCGTCGTGGTCGACCACGGCGCCGCTGTTCACGAGCACCTCCCTCTCAAGCTGGGCATCGGCGTTGACCACAGCACCGGCCAACACCATGCAACCGGGAGCGAGCTGAGCCGATGGACTCACGTAGGCACGGGGATGAACCACCACACCAAGGCGAGCGCCTGAGGCATCGAGCACCTGCTGCCAGCGCTGGCGGAGGGCGGGATGCCAATGGCCACCACGCAGCGATCAGGTGCCGGCTTCCCTTCACACCATGGCAGGGCCTTGAACTCCTGGGCGAGAGACAGAGCTCCGATCACCGGTACGCCGGCCACGAGCTCACCGGCGGGACGGCTGTCGTCAAGAAATACGAGCAGGGCATCACCCTGAGCGAGGATGGCATCAGCAACGGAGCGACCGTGGCCACCGGCTCCAAGGAACAACCAGCGGTGTGGCTTCAGCTCTGGGACGCCACAGCAAAGGGCACCGCCACGCGCTGATCCAGCCAAACCCCTAGCACAGCTCCGCAACAGCCAAACCCACCACCCAGGGCCAGCCGCCGAGCAGCAGGGCTGCAGCCAGCAGGGCGGTGGCGGCGATGTAGAGGCTGGAGACGCGGGCGTGGGGCCAGCCGGCCTGGTGCAGGCGTTGGAAGAGGTGCAAGCGGTGGGCCTGAAACACGCGCTGGCCGGCGAGCAGGCGGCGGGGCACGCAGAGGCAGGCGTCACCGAGCAGGGGGGTGGCAACCAGCAGCAGGCCGAGGGCTTCGGGCCAAGTGGGGGCCTGGAGCACCAGGCCGGCGAACACCGCGCCCAGGAAGGTGCTGCCTACATCACCCATGAACACCTTGGCGGGGCTCCAGTTCCAGAGCAGGAAACCGAGCAGGGCGCCCACCAGGGCCCAGAGGGGCCAGGGCGCAGCGAGGGCAATGGCCAGGGAGCGGCGATGGCCACCACCATGCAGCCGGCCACCAGGCCATCGAGGCCGTCCATGAAGTTGGTGAAGTCGCCATTGGGGTTTCGCTTGTCGTGAGACGGAACGAACTCCGCTCGGAGGCGTGAGCAACTGCAGCCCGGGAATAGCCCTGGCCCCTGCACAGCCAACAACCCACGGCCGCACCAGGCTCCGCACGGCCTGCAGCCCTACAGAGCGCACTCCGCCCGTTTGCGGGCAACGGTCTGCAGCAGCAACCAGCCGTCAGCGGCGCTCACGAAGCCATTCCGCCGTACTCCTCCAAGAGCGAAATCAGGTCTCGAACTCGCCTGGCGTTGAGGGGGGAGGGGTCGAGCTGGTGGCGGAGCTGGACGAGATTGCACTCAGCTTGGCGTTGAGCTCGGCGAGCCGCGCGTTCTCTTTCTCGATCTGCTCGATATCGCTCTTGATCTGCTCGGTTTCGCTCCTCACTCGCAAGGATTCGCTCCTCAGCTGCTTCATCCGCTGCTCGTGCGCGATCTTCCGCCGCTCGTTGTCTCTCTTCAGCTGCTCGTCTTCTTTCCTCAGC
>VGPQ01000031.1 GCA_016882555.1 Cyanobacteria bacterium M_surface_7_m2_040 | reverse complement strand
CTAGTACTGTAAAAGTTTTGTCTGGAATATAAAAATTGCTTTCGCTGATCGCTTTGAAGACAGCACCTACCCATGGAGGTACGAGGCAGACAATCCCAAGAAGCAGGGCAGTATTTGTATTTTGAAATCGACTTTTAGAGCCCGATAGTACGATAATGCATCTATGGAAGCACCATGTCTCGTATAAAATTAAAAGACTTAAGAAGTAAAAGCATGACAGGTATAGGCTAATCAGCAGGGAAAAAGTCTTTCGTGTTTCCTCAAACTGCCTGAAGGCGTCGCCCAGAATGTCAGGCAGCAGCAAGGCAAGCACGGTCATTGCGATGGCATACGTTGCATCAATTAGGCCCAGCCAATGCTCCGGTTTTGGGGCGCCGACGTGTCTGAAGGGAAGCATGGTTGCTGGCTGCCGGATTGGCGTGCTTTGCATTCAGTCTTGCAGCCCTGCATCTAAGCCGTCACCTTTCGCTTCTAGGCTGGACCTCAGTGCGCATAGGGTCACGCCCGCCCCCGCCATGCTGCCCACATCTGATCTGCATGTGGTTGAGACCCGGCCCCTGGTGCCGCCAGCGCTGCTGCACAGCGACCTGCCCCTGGGCGAGACGGCTGCCGCCACGGTGCGCGAGGCCCGGGAGCGGATCCAGGCGATCCTGCACGGCCGCGACGGCCGCCTGCTGGTGATCGTGGGGCCCTGCTCGGTCCACGACACCACGGCTGCCCAGGAGTATGCCGCTGCCATTGCCGCCCTGCGGCAGCAGTACCGCGATCAGCTCGAGGTGGTGATGCGGGTCTATTTCGAAAAGCCCCGCACCACCGTGGGTTGGAAGGGGTTGATCAACGATCCCCATCTCGACGGCAGCTACGACATCAACACGGGGCTGCGGGTGGCCCGCGGTCTGCTGCTGCACCTGGCCGAGATGGGCCTACCGGCGGCCACCGAGCTGCTGGATCCGGTGGTGCCCCAGTACATCGCTGATCTGATCAGCTGGACGGCGATCGGCGCCCGCACCACCGAGAGCCAGACCCACCGCGAGATGGCCTCCGGTCTGTCGATGCCGATTGGCTTCAAGAACGGCACCGACGGCAGCGTCACCACCGCGGTGAACGCGATGGAGGCGGCGGCCAGGCCGCACCATTTCCTGGGCATCAACCACGAGGGTTCGGCGGCCATCGTGAGTACCACCGGCAATCCCGATGGCCATCTGGTGCTCAGGGGCGGTAAGACCGGCACCAATTACCACCCTGAGGCGATTGCCAAGGCTTCGGAGTCGTTGGCCAAGGCCGGTCTGCCCAGCCGCCTGATGGTCGATTGCAGCCATGGCAACTCCAACAAGGACTACCGCCGACAGGGCGAGGTGCTGCAGGTCATCGCTGAGCAGGTGCGCGGCGGGGGCAGCCAGGTGATGGGTGTGATGCTGGAGAGCCACCTGGTGGCCGGCAACCAGCCGATTCCGGCTGACCTCAGCCAGCTCACCTACGGGCAGAGCATCACCGATGCCTGCATTGATCTGGCCACAACGGCGGAGCTGATGGCCGATCTGGCTGCGGCTGTGGCCCACGCTCAGCAGACTAAAACCGTGGCTGTTGCTTGATTTGTAGCTCTGTTGGCTACAAATTGGCACTCAGCAGATGAGAGTGCTAAATGAGAGTTTCAACGGTGATTCTGCTACGAAATGTTTGCTGCCGGCAGATCGTCTTGGTGCTGTGTTGCTGAGCTGATTAGCTTGAAAGGACTGGTTCAGAAGGGGTTGATGAGTTATCTCCTTCAGTTCTGCGGGGTCACCGATCCACTGCAGCTCTTTTATTTCGAGCAGGCTCGTCTCCAGCAGGCTCAAGGGCCCGTCTTTGCCGGGTTTCGCCCCTTCCAGCTCGACGGCCTGCTGGCCTGGGCCCAGCAGACGGCCCAGCAGCGCCATTGGGATCTGGCAGCGATCCACAACGCGGTGGTGAACAGCTGGATCGAGCGGGCCGAACTGATCCGTCAGTGGCAGTTGCGCTTGCGTGACGAACCGGCCGATCGCCTGGTGGTGGCCGGTCTGGGCACCCAGCACGATTGGGAGCAGCGCTGCGAGCAGTTGTTGCGCGCCTGAGCTGCCGTCAACGCCAACTGGCCCAGAGCCATGCGCTGATGATCGGCACGGTCAGATTGTCGATTCCCATCCAGGCCAGCTGCTCCAGGGCTGTTGCGATCAGAGCGATCGCCAGCACGGCACCCTGACTGGGTGGCTGCAGCTGGCTCAGGGCTGCTGTCCCGCGGCCCAGGCCGGCGAGGATGCTCAGCACCGCGGCGCTGGCTAACGCCATAGTGGCTGTGCCCAGCACCGATTTGCGATGACCCCACAGCTGCCAGCTGGTTGACGGAATCCAGGCACCGATCACACCGGCCAGGCCGTCGCCGATCGCCATCACCAACACCCCCGCGCACACCGCATCAGCCTGATGGGGCCAGAACGCCAACAGCAACACGGTGATCGCAGCGCCGTAGGCAACGGTGCCGTAGCTGTGACGGCCCACATCCTCAATGGCCGGGAGCAGGCGATGGCGGTGGTTGATTGCAGTGAGCACCGTGATGCCGGCTGCCGCGGGGATGGCAATCAGCCGATCGATGCCGAAGAGCCAAGCCAGGGGCACCACGGCTCCGGTGCCGATGTGCACCAGCTTGCGGCTCCACTCCCGTTGAGGCCCGTTGGCTTGGTTGCCAAGGGTGTGACGGCGCAGCTGGATCGCGGCGATCGCCAGCAGCGTCAGCCAGAGGGCCACAGCAGCGATGCCGACCCCCTGTTGCAGCCACCATGGTTGGCCTGTGAGCAGGCCCATCGGCAATCAGGCTGCTTGCCTTGTGCTGGTGTTGCTGAGCAGCCTGAGCTTCATGATCGCCTTGGCCTCCAGTTGCCGCACCCGTTCCCGTGAGACATTGATCAGCCTGCCGATCTCGGCCAGGGTGAGTGGTTCACTGCCTTCGAGCCCAAAGCGGAGTTTGAGGATCTGCTGTTCACGCTCGTTGAGCTGGGAGAGCCAGCCGCCGAGGTGTTCCTTCTGCAGATGGCGATCCATCGAGTCGAAGTGCTCGCTGCTGTTGGGATCGGCGATCAGTTCACCCAGGGTGCTGCGGTCTTCCTCTCCCCGCGCATGGGCATCGAGCGATGCACAGGGAGCACTCTGTGTCATCAAATCCTCGAGCTCTTCGGGGGTCATGTCGAGAGCGTGGGACAGTTCGAGTCGGTTGGGTTGGCGCCCCAGCCGGTGCGACAGCTCACGGCTCACTCGCCGCATCTTCGACAGTTTTTCGCTGATGTGGATCGGCAGGCGAATGGTGCGGGCACTGTTGTCAATCGCCCGGGTCATGCCCTGGCGAATCCACCAGTAGGCGTACGTCGAAAATTTGTAGCCCATCGCTGGATCGAACTTGTCGACCGCGCGCTCCAGACCGATCGCCCCTTCCTGAACCAGATCCAGCAGTTCCAGACCCTGGTTCTGGTATTTCTTGGCGACCGAGACCACCAGCCTCAGGTTGGCGGCCATCATGCGATCACGCGCCCGCTGACCCATGCGGATCTGTCGGCGTTGCTGCGGTGTGCGTTCCGCAACGGCGATCTCCTGCAGACGCTTGCCAGCCTGCACATGGTGGGCCAGCTCGATTTCTTCAGCTGGCGTCAGCAGGGGAACCCTGCCGATGGTGCTGAGATACCAGCCGATTGAGTCGGCACTGAATTTCGGCCCTGCCCGCAGGCTGGACGCTCGGTTTGCTGGTTTCTGCCCTGAGACGTTGCTGTCAACAACGTCGAGGGCGGATTGCAGAGGTGTCCCCATCACCCCAGCCTCCTAATGGATTTGGCCGGAATGTAGCACTGACCAGGGGTTGGCAACGTGAGAAATGGGAAATTTTCCTGTATCGAATCGAGGGAAATTGTGACGTTTCCCTCATGTTCACTCCTTTGGCATGGAGCGCAGCTTCAGGAAGCGGCAGTGAAGCCACCGCGCCAGTGCTGCATCAGCTCCTGCTGGGCGAGCTTTCGTTCGCCTTCCAGCAGCTGTTGCTGGAAGTTGCCTTCGCTGTTCATGTGCCAGGCACCGCTGTCTGCGATGTACAGGTTCAACACCTTTTCAAGTTGCTCCTTGACCTGCGGATCCTCGGTCGGAGCAACGGCTTCGACGCGGCGATCCAGGTTGCGGGCCATCCAATCGGCACTGCCCATGAACAGCTCACTGTCGCCACCATTGGCAAACCAGAACACCCGTGAATGCTCAAGGAAACGGCCGATCACGCTGGTGACCCGAATGTTGTCGCTGATTCCTGGTAGGCCAGGGCGCAGGCAGCACATGCCGCGAATGATCAACTCGATGCGCACTCCCGCCTGGGATGCCTCATAGAGCTGCGCGATGATCGCTGGATCGACAAGGGCATTCATCTTGGCTCTGACATGACCACCACGGCCGTTCTTGGCGTGCTCGATCTCGCGTTGGATCAGGGTTTGCATGCCCTTGCGCAGGGTGACCGGGGCGACCAGCAGCTTGCGGAAGCTTTGCTGTTTGGAGAAACCGGTCAGGTAGTTGAACAGCTCCACCAGGTCTTCGCCGAATTCGGGCCGGGCTGTGAGCAGGCCAAGATCGGTGTAAAGGCTGGACGTCTTGGAGTTGTAGTTCCCCGTGCCGATGTGCACATAGCTGCGCAGACGATCCTTTTCGCGTCGGATCACCAGGGCGATCTTGGTGTGGGTCTTGAGCCCCTGAACGCCATAGACCACATGCACGCCTGAGCTCTCCAGTTGCTTGGCCCACTGGATGTTGTTGTCTTCGTCGAAGCGGGCCTTGAGCTCAACCAACGCCATCACTTGCTTGCCGTTTTCGGCAGCGCGGATCAGCGCAGCCACCACCGGTGAATCCTTGGAGGTGCGGTAGAGCGTCATCTTGATGGCCAGCACCGACGGGTCATCGGCCGCCTGGCTGAGGAATTCCTCGACCGATGTCGAAAACAGGTCGTAGGGGTGCAGCAGCAGCACATCGCCGCGGCGGATCACCGAGAAGATGCTTTCAAAGTCTTCCGGCTTCAGTGAGCCGTCGGCCAGCTTGCTCTTCTGGGTGCGCGCCAGAGCGGGCACCGTGCGGCCTTTGTGGGGCTTGTCCTTGAGTTTGGGCAGGGGGATGGCGAGCAGGCTCATCAGGTCGTCGAGACCCAGCGGGCCATTGATGCGGTAGAGGTCTTCAGGCACCACGCGCATGCCCTCCATCAACACCTGAATCACCTCCTCCGGCATTTCATCGGCCACTTCCAGCCGCACCACCTCACCGCCGCGCTGGCGTTTGCGCAGTCCCTCCTCAATCGCCTCCATCAGGTCGTCAGCTTCGAGGTCGCGCAGCTCCAGGTCCGCGTCACGGGTGACGCGGAAGAAGTAGTGCCCCTCGATCTCCATGCCGGGAAACAGCAGTTCCAGGTTGAAGGCCACCACCTGCTCCAGGGGCACGGCGGTGAACACGGCCTGTGGCGAGCGATCGCTGAGCTCGGTGGGGATCGGCAGAAAGCGCGGCAGGATTTTCTGCGGCACCTTGATGCGGGCAAACTGTTGTTGGCCCGTTTCAGGATCCCGCACCACAGCTGCCACGTTCAGGCTCAGGTTGCTGATGAACGGAAAGGGGTGTGACGGATCCACCGCCAGGGGCGTGAGCACCGGAAAGATCGCCGTCTTGAAGGTGCTGTCGACCCACTGACGCTGGCGTTTGTTGAGCCGTGTGTAGTCGATCAGTTCGACGCCGTACTCGCGCAATTGGCGCTTGAGCGAGTGGCGGTAGTGCTGCTGCTGCAGATCCAGCAGTGGGCGCAGCCTGGCCTGGATCGCCTCAAGCTGCTGCTGCGGTGTGAGCCCGTCGTCACTGAGGGTGGTGATGCCGGCGTCCTGTTGTGACTTCAGCGAAGCCACGCGCACCATGAAGAATTCGTCGAGGTTGTTGCAGAAAATGGCGCTGAACTTCGCCTGCTCGAGCAGCGGCGTGTGTTCGTTCAGAGCCTCCGCCAGCACCCGGTAGTTGAAGGCGATCCAGCTGAGCTCCCGGTTCAGGTAGAGCTCGAGAGCCACGAGAGCATCTGCGGTCTCTTGCGCCATCTACCCTCCTGACGGCCGCGCTGATCCGTGGCGCTGCCGTTGCCTCTGACGGCAAGGTAGCAATGGTCGCTTGTCGATCAGCGTGATCCCGTTGCTTGACGGCCCGCTTCGGCCCGCTCCGGCAGGCCGCCGGTGACCATCACCACCACCGCTAGCAGCAGCGTGGCCGAGAGCCAGAACGGACTGCGGTGGCCAAGGGTTTCGTAGGCCAGGCCGGCCAGCGGCGGTCCCACGAAGCTGCCCAGACTCTGGAGCCCCTGCAGGCTGCCCAGGGCCGAGCCCTGGCCGCTGCTGTCGAGCCGTCGCGACACCAGCGCCCGCAGGCAGGGAGTCACCAGGCCGGTGCCCAGCGCCAGCAGCGATACGGCTGGGAACACCACCAGCCGGGCGTTGGCCGGGGTGGCCATGGGGATCAGCAGGCAGCCTGCGATCACCAGCCCCAGACCGGCCAGGCTCAACCGCCATTCGCCGAACCGTTGGACCAGGGGCCCGATCAGGCCGCCCTGCACGACGGTGGCGATCACACCGACCACCATGAAGGCCGCTCCGGCCAGCCCCGGACCCCAGTCGAAGCGCTGCTTGAAATAGAGCACCAGGATCGCCGTGAAGCCGTTGAACGCCAGAAAGAACAGCAGGAAGGCGCCGCACAGGCGGCGCACCCGCGGGTTGGCAAACACGGTCGCCAGCTGATTGATCGGTTGCAGCTCCCGTTTGCGCGGCAGGGCGATGCGGGCTTCGGGGGGATGGGTCTCGGGCAGCAGGGTGAGCACCAGCACCAGATTGAGCAGCGCGATGCCCACCGCCACCAACAGCGGCAGGGTCATGTTGATGCGGCCCAGCAGGCCGCCGGCCGCCGGGCCCAGGATGAAACCCAGGCCAAAGGCCACCCCGATCAGGCCAAAGGCCTTGGCCCGCTGCTCCGGCGGCGAGATGTCGGCCAGCACGGCAGCGGCCGTGGCGGCGGTGCCGCCACTCACCCCGTCGATCAGCCGGGCGGCAAACAGCAGGGCCAGGGGCACACCGGCGCTGAGGGCCCCCGGTGCCAGGTTGGGCCAGGGCAGGGTGAGCGTCAGTGTGAACAGGCCCAGACCGATCACCGATCCCCCCACGCACACGGCGATCACCGGCTTGCGGCCATAGCGGTCGCTGAGGGCGCCAATCAATGGCGTGAACGCAAACTGCGCCACCGCGTAGCTGCCGGTGAGCAGTCCCAGCACCCGGCCATCAGCCGTGAAGCTGGCCAGCAGGAACGGCAGCAGCGGAAAAATCAGCGTCTCCCCCAGCCTGTCGTTGAGCAGGGTGAGAAAGGCGCACAGGTAGGTGGACGGTCGCTGCAGCCGCACAGCATCAACCCCGGCAATGCAACCAGTTCAGCAAATGCCAGGGACGGGGACCCTGGCTACAGAGGGTTCAGCTGCGAGTCGGGCTGGTGCTGCAACCCATGCATGTGACCACCACGTTCACGATCGAGGGTCATGCCATCCGCGAGTACAAGGGCATCGTGCGCGGCATCGTGGTGCGCTCACCCACCCTGGTGCAGGGGTTCCTCGGCGGGCTCAAGCAGATCATCGGCGGCCGCATCGGTGCTTACACCGAGATGTGTGAGCAAACCCGTGAGGCCGCCTACAACCAGATGGTGGAGCACGCCCTGTTGCTGGGCGCCAACGCCATCGTTGGCACCCGCTACGACGGCTCCGATGTCACCAGCGGCAGCGGCGGCGCCACCGAGGTGCTCTGCTACGGCACGGCGGTGGTGGTGGAGATGCTGGAGGCCGAGGAGCCCCGCGCTGCGCGCCCTTCCTATTTGCCGGGCTGATTGGCCTGGTTGATTGGCTTGGCTGCCTGCCGGGGCTCAACTCGCCAGCAGCGCCGGCTCGCGGTAGGGGATGAAATTGGCCTTGTGGGTGCCGCAGATCGGGCAGCTCCAATCGTCGGGGATCGCTTCAAACGGGGTGCCCGCGGCGATGCCCGAGTCGGGGTCGCCCACCACCGGGTCGTAGATCATCGAACACACCTTGCAGATCCATTGGCCGGGGATCGGTGCGGCCGCTTCGCCGGCCGTGCCCTTGCCCTGGAGGGCTGCGAGGGCCACGCCGTAGCGCTCGGCGTGGTGCTGCTCGATCGGTGTCAACAAGCCGAAGTTGCTGGCCGCCTTGCGGAAGATCGCCGCGTGGCCCCTGGATTCGTCGGCCTGGGCCTGGAACTCCACGGCGGCGCCAGTATCGCGATCGGCCTGTGCCGCGGCGGCGAACTCGGGGTACATCGTCGTGTACTCGTAGGTTTCACCCTCGATCGCCAGCTCCAGGCAGCGGCCCAGCACCTGTTGCTTCTGTTCGTCGCTGAGGGCACTGGGATCGTCGATCACCAGCTCGGGATGCAGCAGCCGAAAGTGGGCAAAGGCGTGCTCGGTCTCCTGGTTGGCGGTGTCGCGGAACAGGCGCGCCAACTCGCCGTTGCCCAGCTGCTTGGCCACCTCTGCAAAGAACAGGTATTTGCGGTTGGCCATGCTCTCGCCGCCGAACGCGGCTTCGAGGTTGGCCTGGGTGCGGGGCTGGTTGAGGTCCATGGGTTCTTGCTGCTGTGTCTCTGCCGGTGAGCTTGGCTCAGATCGGGTTGATCAGGCCGAATTCGCGCAGGGCCCGCGGCAGGTTGCGGTGCTCGTGGCCCGGGTGGCTCAGTTTCACCAGCGCAAACCGCTCGAGTTCATCGAGCCGCGACCAGCCCGACGGGTGGGGCGTCAGCCCCAGTTGCCGGCAGGAGGCCAGCACGGCCTCGGGCCACTGGTCGCCCTGTTGCCAGGGTTCTGCGCTTGGGGTGGGCAGTGTGCCGGCCTGCCCGGGGCTGAGCGCGGCAGTGCGCTGCAGCAGGTGCGCGTGTAGCGCGGCAATGGCGTGGGGGTCATCGCCCCAGGCCACGAGCGCTTGGCGCTCGGCCTCGGAGAGTTCGCCCCAGTGCACCAGCTTGAGCTTGATGCCGGCCAGATCGAGCTTGCGCCGCACCGCCATCGGAATGCAGCGCAGGTCGGCGGTGAAGTCGGCCTCAAAGGCAAAGCTGCGGCTGCTGAGGGTCATGGCCGTGGGCGGGCTGCCGCTATCCCAGCACTGGCTCGGTTGTCCCGCCAAGCTGGAGCCAGCGCTGCTGTCCCCATGAGCGAGCTCACCCATCTCAACGCCGCCGGCGAGGTGCACATGGTCGAGGTGGGCGACCGCACCCCCAGCCGCCGCGAGGCCACGGCCGAGGGATTCATCGCCATGGCGCCCGCGGTGCTGGCCATGGTGGTGTCCGGGGACGCGCCCAAGGGTGACGTGCTGGCGGTGGCCCGGGTGGCCGCGATTCAGGCGGCCAAGCGCACCTGGGAGCTGATTCCTTTGTGCCATCCGATCGCCCTCAGCGGTGTGTCGGTGGCGATCGAGCCCAGCGCCGAT
>VGPQ01000030.1 GCA_016882555.1 Cyanobacteria bacterium M_surface_7_m2_040 | reverse complement strand
CCCGCATCGACCGTCTCAAAGACCTGGAGCGCATGGAGACCTCCGGAGCCATCGCCATGCGCCCCAAGAAGGAAGCGGCCGTGCTGCGCCGTGAGCTCGAGCGCCTGCAGAAGTACCTCGGCGGCCTCAAGACCATGCGCCGCCTGCCCGATGTGGTGGTGCTGGTCGACCAGCGCCGCGAGACCAACGCCGTGCTTGAAGCCCGCAAGCTCGACATCCCGTTGGTGTCGATGCTCGACACCAACTGCGATCCAGACCTCTGCGACGTGCCCATCCCCTGCAACGACGACGCTGTGCGTTCGGTGCAGCTGGTGCTGAGCCGTTTGGCCGATGCGATCAATGAGGGGCGCCACGGCGCCGGCGATCAAGATGCCGATGAGGAGAGCTGAGCACCGCTCAGCCCCCCAACCCCACCGTTTCCCCACCTCCCAGCGAGGCCTGCCAGCGGCACCCGCGCCCCTGGGAGGTCCCGCTGCCCACCTCTGAATCACCTTCCCCTGTCATGGCTGAGATCTCCGCCAAGCTCGTCAAAGACCTGCGCGACAAAACCGGCGCCGGCATGATGGATTGCAAGAAAGCCCTCACCGAGACCAAAGGCGACACCGAGAAGGCGATCGAATGGCTGCGGCAAAAGGGCATCGCCAGCGCCGAGAAGAAGGCGGGTCGTACCGCGGCCGAAGGAGCTGTTGGCAGTTACATCCACACCGGTGCAAGGGTTGGCGTGCTGGTTGAGGTCAATTGCGAGACCGATTTTGTCGCTCGCGGTGACCTGTTCCAGGAGCTGCTCCGCAACGTGGCCATGCAGATCGCGGCCTGCCCCAATGTGGAGTACGTCACGGTCGATCAGATTCCAGCAGACGTCGCGGCCAAGGAGAAGGCCATCGAGATGGGTCGCGATGACCTCGCCGGCAAGCCTGAGGCGATGAAGGAGAAGATCGTTGAAGGCCGCATCGGCAAGCGCCTCAAGGAGCTGGCCCTGCTCGAGCAGCCCTTCATCAAGGACAGCACCATGACCGTGGCTGAGATGGTCAAGCAGGTGGCGGGCAAAATTGGTGAAAACATTCAGGTGCGTCGCTTCACCCGCTACACCCTCGGCGAGGGCATCGAGGTGGAGAAGGCTGATTTCGCTGCTGAAGTGGCGGCCATGAAGGCCTCCTGAAGCCCTTGCCGCCGCCCTCGCCCCACAGCGAGACCACCCACCAGCTCGAGCAGCTGCGCCAACGGGTGGCGCAGGGCAATCCGCAGCTCTATCGCCACTGGGCCCTGTACCTCCAAGTGTTGCGGCAGGACCTAGCCACGGCGGTGGAGCGGGCCTGCTTCCATCTCGCCGTTGAGGTGCACCCCACGCGTTATCGCGCCCTGGAACCAGCCAGGCGCCAGGAGCTGCACCGTCGCATCAGCTCGCTGGTGCGGCGCAGCTGCACCCTGCTCACCGTGGAGCAGCTTCAGGCTCTCGCGGCCCAGATGCGGCGCCAGCGCCGGCAACAGGCTCTGAGGGCCAGGCGCCAATGGCTGAGCGCGTTGCGAAGCTCCGCGGCCGGCGAGCCAGCAGGGCTGACGGGCGACGCCCCACCCCCAGTTGATGTCCCCCAGGGATCGGTGCATCTCGGCCTGGCACCGCCGATCAGTGCCCACCTGTTCAGCATGGCCCCTCAGCCCGAATCGGCTGCCAGCGAGGAGCCAGCCGAAGCCGGTGGCGACAACGACGACGCCACGGCCTCGGATCTGATGGCCGTTTTTTCAAGCCTGCTGCGGGATGCCGAGGCCACGGAGCTTGCCGAGCCCCAGCCCCAGGGCAGCGGGCCCGACCGGATGATGCCCGACGAGCCACTGCAGCTGCTGCAGTGGCTCGAGAGCCTGGATGCTGCGCTGGCCCGGCGACTGCGCAACCTGTCCCATGCCGTCAACGTGGAGCTGGTGCGGCTGGGGTTGTTGACCAGCTTGCTGCCGTTGCGGCTGCTGGAGGCCGTGGCGGCTGGTCAGGTCGAGACCCAGACCGCCGCCGCCAACCTGGTGCGGCTCAGCATCCCGCTCCCCGACTCTCCAGACGGCGCCCTGATCGAGACCCGCGCCCTGTTGATCTGTCCCGCGGATCTGGAGTCGGAGCAGCTGCGGCTGCGCACCTGTCGCACCCGCCTGCAGCAGGCCAGCGTGGAGTTGCGCAGAATGGCCCAGACCTACCAACGTCTGGAGCGACGGCTCCAGATCCATGACGCCGAACAGCTGTGGCTGAACGATCACTCCACAGCCCAGACCTCCAGGACCCCGCCCCCGACCTAGAGCGTCGGCTGCACGGCTGGATGCTGCCCTTGCAACAGGGGTTGCAGCTGGAGGCCGATCGCGGCTTCGCCAATCTCCAGGGTCGCCACGACAGTTTTGCCGCCTTCCTGCGGCAGCAGCTGGCCGCCGCCCCGGTGCCGCTGCAGGCGTCCGAACGGGAGCGGCTCGCCGAACTGCAGGCTGGCTACGAGCGTTACGAAAGCCTCGGGCTGGGCCAGCGCCAGCGGCTGGTGCGTCTCAGCCGAGAGTGGCTGCTGGCGCTGCGGCGTCGCTGCCGTCCGGAGCCGCCCATGCGGCCGCCACGGCTGCACCTGGCAGACGTCGCCGCACCGCAGGCCGGCGCTGCTGCTGCCGATGCCAGTGCCAGTGCAGCCGGGGCCTTCAGCGCCGACACCCCCCTGGCTGAGGTCAAGGGCATCGGACCGCGCACCGCCACCCGCCTGGCCCAGTTGGGGCTGTTGCTGGTGCGCGACTTGCTGCACCACTACCCTCGCGATTACCTCGATTACGCCAACCTGCGCCGCATTGCCGCGTTGGTGCCCGGTGAGACCGCCACGATCGTGGCCAGCGTGCGCCGGGCCCATGCCTTTGTGAGCCCTCGAAACCCCAACCTCAGCATCCTGGAGCTGCAGCTGCAGGACCCCACCGGGCGGATGCGCGTCAGCCGCTTCAGTGCGGGCCGCCGTTTCACGTCACCGGCCTGGTTGAAGAGCCAACAGCGCCAGTTTCCCGCTGGTGCCACGGTGGCCGTCAGCGGCCTGGTGAAACAGACGCCCTATGGGCCGGCGTTCAGCGATCCCCTCCTGGAGGTGCTTGAGCACGCGGGGGCCCCGGTGCAGTCGCCGCTCATCGGCCGTCTGCTGCCGGTGTACAGCCTCACCGAGGGGCTCGGCGCCGAGCGCATGCGCCAGGCCGTGGCGACCGTGCTGCCGGTGCTGCGCGGTTGGTCCGATCCCTTGCCAAAGCCCCTGCGGCAACACGAAGGCCTGATGGACCTGGACCAAGCCCTGCAGGCCATTCACCAACCCACTGACCAGGACCAGCTGGCCAGGGCGCGCCGGCGACTGGTGTTTGATGAGTTTCTGCTGCTGCAACTGGGGCTGGCCCAGCGGCGCCGCCAGCTCAAGGCGGCCCAGGCACCGGTGCTGCTGGCTGCCGCGGCCCTGCCGGCTTCGGGGCAGACGCCGCTGGAGCAGCGCTTCTTCGCGCTGCTGCCGTTTGCCTTGACCGGAGCCCAGGAGCGGGTTCTGGCCGAGATCCGCAGCGATCTGGCCAGACCCGAGCCGATGGCCCGGTTGGTGCAGGGCGATGTGGGCAGCGGCAAGACCGTGGTGGCCCTGGCGGCCCTGCTGGCTGCCATCGAAGCCGGCTGCCAGGGAGCCCTGATGGCCCCCACCGAGGTGCTGGCCCAGCAGCATTTCCACAAGATCAACGACTGGCTGAACCAGTTGCATGTGAGCAGCGCGATCCTTACCGGCTCCACCCCAGCGCGCCGGCGGCGCGAGCTGCTGCAGGATCTGGCCAACGGCCAGCTGCAGCTCCTGGTGGGCACCCATGCCCTGCTCGAGGATCCGGTGGCCTTCGATCGCCTGGGGCTGGTGGTGGTCGATGAGCAGCACCGCTTTGGGGTGAACCAACGCAACCGCCTGCTGTCCAAGGGCTTGCAGCCCCATCTGTTGACGATGACGGCCACGCCGATTCCGCGCACCCTGGCCCTGTCGCTGCATGGCGATCTCGACGTCAGTCAGATTGACGAACTGCCGCCTGGCCGTAAGCCGATCACCACCCGCGTGCTGCGCGGGAGCGGCCGCGAGGAGGCCTACGCGCTGATCCGCCGTGAAGTGGCCCAGGGCCAGCGCGCCTACGTGGTGCTCCCCCTGGTGGAGGAGTCGGAGAAACTCGATCTGCGCTCGGCCGTCGACGTGCACGCACAACTGCGGGATGCGGTCTTTCCGGATCTCAGCGTCGGGCTGTTGCATGGGCGCCTCAACAGCGAGGCCAAGCAGCGGGCGATCGAGGCCTTTGCCAACGGCAGCACCCAGGTGCTGGTGAGCACCACGGTGGTGGAAGTGGGGGTCGATGTGCCGGCAGCCACGGTGATGGTGATCGAGCACGCCGAGCGCTTCGGTCTGGCGCAGCTGCACCAGTTGCGTGGCCGCGTGGGCCGGGGTGCGGCCCAGTCGCATTGCCTGCTGATCAACGACAGCAACAACCCCATGGCCCGCCAGCGGTTGGAGCTGCTGGAGCGCTCCAGCGATGGCTTCGAGATCGCCGAGATGGACCTGCGCCTGCGCGGGCCGGGCCAGGTGCTCGGCACCCGCCAGTCGGGGCTCCCCGATCTGGCCTTGGCCAGCCTGGCCAGCGATGGCGAGGTGCTGGAGCGGGCCCGCTCTGTGGCTCAGGCGATCATCGCCGCTGATCCTGCACTGCAGCAGCACCCGCAACTGGCCGCTGTGCTGCGCGAGCAGCGTCGGCGTCTGAGCGATGCCGCCGTTCAACTCAACTGAGCACCATGGGCACACGACCCTGGCATCCGATCCCGATCGTAGACTGTGGCGATCCGCTGCAGGCCCTGCCAGCTGAGCTGTTGCGCCTGGAGCCGCACCCCTATGCCAGTGCCGGCGCCCCCTACGGCGCGGGCCAGAGCCCCTTTCAGCTGCGCCGTGGTGTGTTGCGGCGGCTGCTGCAGGCACAGGCCGAGCTGCAGCGCCGCAACCCCAGCTGCAGGCTGGCCATCTTCGATGGCTGGCGTCCCGTGGCTGTGCAGACGTTCATGGTGCAGCGCACGGTCCACGAGCAATGCCGCGCCGCCGGCGTGGACCCCGAGCAGCCCTCACAACAGCGGCTGCAGATCGAGGCCGAGGTGGGTCGTTTCTGGGCCCCACCCAGCCCTGATCCCGCCACGCCGCCGCCCCACAGCACCGGCGCGGCCGTCGATCTCACCCTGGCTGATGCTGCCGGACGCCCGCTGGACATGGGCGGTGAGATCGACGCCATCGGCGCCCTCTCCGAACCCGATCACCACGCCGCAGCCGCTGCGGCTGATCCAACCAGTCAGGCAGCGCTCTGGCATCAGCGCCGCTGCCTGCTGGCGGAGGTGATGGGCCTGGCCGGTTTTGCCCAGCACCCCAACGAGTGGTGGCACTTCAGTTATGGCGATCAGCTGTGGGCCTGGCTGCAGCAGCAGCCTCGGGCGATCTACGGGCGCGTGGAGCCCGATGCCAGCAGTGTGCTCACCTGCTGACGTCCTGCTGCGGCGATGAAGGCCCCCAGGCTGCGACGTCCACCGGCCTGCTTCCAGGCTTGTAGCAGCGGTTCCAGGGTGGTTTCCAACGCATCCAGAGGCATTTTCTCGAGATAGGGCTCCGCCAGATTGTTGAGGCCCGGCGTGCCCCCCAGCCAAAGCTGGTACTGATCAACCCCGCTGCCCACGAGTCCGATCTCGGCCATGTAGGGGCGGGCGCAGCCATTGGGACAGCCGGTCATGCGCACCAGCACCGGTTTGTCGATGCCGAGTCGGCGGAACTGGGCCTCGAGGCGTTCGAGCACCGCCGGCAAGGTGCGCTCGGCCTCCGTCACCGCCAGGCCGCAGAGCGGCAGCGCCGGGCAGGCGAGGGCATGGCGAGCGAGCAGCGACGGCGCCTCCGGGGCCTCAAAGCCAATCGCGGCAAGCTCCTGCTGCAGCGTGGCCCGTTGCGCCGTGGCGATGTTGCACAGCAGAATGTCCTGGTTGGGGGTCAGGCGGATCTCAAGCTGGTAGGTCTCCACCAGGCGGCGCAGACCGGCCTTCTGCTCCCCGGCCAGTCGACCACACAGCAGGGGCAGACCGACAAACCATTTGCCGGCGACCACCCGATGCCAGCCCAGGTAATCCTCGAGCTTGCGTGGCGGCTCGTTGCGCAGCCCCTTGATCGGATGGGGGAAGTAGCGCTGCAGTTCCTGCTTGAACCAGGCGATGCCACGGTCGTGGATCAGGTACTTCATGCGTGCGTGGCGACGCAGGGAGCGGTCGCCATGGTCGCGTTGCAGGGCCACAATCGCCTGCACCAGATCGAGCACATGCTCCTGGGCCACATAGCCCAGGGGGTCGGCCGTGCGGGCGAAGGTCTCCTCCTTGTTGTGGGTGCGTCCCATGCCGCCGCCCACATAGACGTTGCAACCCTGGGGCCGGCCATTGGGATCGCTGAACTGCACCAGGCCGATGTCCTGGGTGAGCAGGTCGACCGAGTTGTCCCCAGGCACCGTCACCGCCACCTTGAATTTGCGGGGCAGATAGGTGGAGCCATAGAGCGGCTCAGCGGCATCGCCGGAGGCCACCGCCCCCTCGCTCTGGCGGGCCTTGACCTTCCTGACCGCTGCCGACGGCTTGATGCGGTAGCGCAGGTCGCCGTCGACCCAGATGTCCAGGTAGGAACCTTCGGCCGCCTGGGGGCTGATCAGATCGGCGATCGCATCGGCCAGCTCGCGGGCCGCTGGATAGCCCCGTTTTTCAAAGGGAGCGGCAGGCGCCATCACGTTGCGGCTGATGTCGCCGCAGGCCGCCAGGGTGGAACCGAGCGCGCGCACGATCGTGCCGATCACCTCCTTGAGGTTCTCCTTGCGCACGCCATGCAGCTGGAAGGCCTGGCGGGTGGTGGCCCGCAGGGTGCCGTTGCCGTAACGGTCGGCCAGCTCATCCAGGGCCACAAACAGCGCCGCCGGCACCCGTCCGCCGGGGTTGCGCAGCCGCAGCATCATCTGCCAGTCCTTGTCTTGGCCTTTCTGGCGGTTGTCGCGGTTGTCCTGCTGGTAACTGCCGTGGAATTTGAGGATCTGGACGGCACCGTCGCTGAAATTCGGCAGTTCGTTGGCCAGTTCGCCGAGCAGGGGGTCGCGCAGATGGCCGCTGTTCGCCTTGAGCTCTTCAAACTTGCTGCGCTCCACCCCCGTGGCGATGCTGGGCAGGGGGCCGGAATCGGTCGTTGCAGGTCCGGCGGTCACAGGCTCTGACGCTGGGTGGAGCGCCCCCGACCGTAGCGAAGAGCCGGCTCCGACGGAATGTTCCCGCAGCCTTCATACAGTGAGCGGCTGCCATTGCCGGGCTGCTTTGTCGACATTTCTGCTGGAAATCGGTACCGAAGAGCTGCCGGCCGATTTCGCCCGCCTGGCCCTCCCCCAGCTGGAGCAGCTGGTGCGCTCCGATCTGGGCGAGGCGCGCCTGGCTTGTGAGGGGATCCGCTGCACCAGCACGCCCCGCCGCCTCGCTGTGATCCTGGATGGTCTGGCGGCTGCGGCGGCCGATGCGCGTGACGAGCGCAAAGGCCCTCCTGCCGCCCAGGCCTTTCGCGAGGGTCGGCCGAGCGAGGCAGCCCTCGGTTTTGCCAAGCGTTGCGGCGTTGAGCCCTCGGCCCTTGCGGTGCGCGACACCCCCAAGGGACCGTTTGTGTTTGCCACGGTGCTCGAGCGCGGTCGTCCTGCCGAGGCGTTGCTGCAGGAGCTGGTGCCGCGTTGGATTGCGGCGCTGCAGGGCCGCCGCTTCATGCGCTGGGGCAGTGGTGAGTTGCGCTTCTCCAGGCCCGTGCGCTGGCTGGTGGCCCTGCTCGATGCGTCTGTGGTGCCGCTCACCCTGCAGGGCTGTGAACCCCAGGTTCGCGCTGGTCGCAGCAGCCGCGGCCACCGACTCGTGCACGATGTGGTCACGATTTCCCACGCCAGTGACTACGCCGAGGCCCTCGCCCAGGCGGGAGTGCAGGTCGACCGTGCCAGCCGCAGCCAGGACATCCGACGCAGCATTGAACGGGCCGCCCAGGAGCTCTCCGCCATCCCCGATCTGCCCGAGGAGCTGTTTGACGAGCTCACCGATCTCGTCGAATCCCCGCTGCTGATTGAGGGATCGGTGCCCGATCGCTACCTGGACCTGCCGCCCGAGGTGCTGCGCACGGTGATGCGCGCCCACCAGCGTTATGTGCCGTTGATCCGCGCTGACGCCAGTGATGATCCGCTTGCCCTGGAGGCACGCAGCACCCTGCTGCCCCGTTTTTTGTGCATCGGCAATGGGCTGCCCGAGGCGCACGACAGTGTGCGGCGGGGCAATGAGCGGGTGCTCAAGGCACGCCTGGCCGATGCCGAATTCTTTGTCGATGCCGACCGCGCCGTGGCCAGCATCGATCGCCGCGATCAGCTGGCCCGGGTGACCTTTGCCGAGGGGCTGGGGTCGCTCCGTGATCGTGTCGAGCGTCTGGAGTGGGTCACCGATGTGCTGATCAGGCAGCTCAGCCTGGCCGACCCTGTCGCCAGTCATGCCCGGCGTGCGGCCCATCTCTGCAAGCACGATCTGGTCAGCCAGATGGTGGGCGAATTCCCTGAGCTCCAGGGGGTCATGGGGGGCAAGTACCTGCTGGCCGAGGGTGAACCGCGCCCCGTGGCCCTGGCGGTACTGGAGCATTACCTGCCCAGGGGCGCCGGCGACGCACTGCCCAGCTCCGAGGCCGGGGCGCTGGTGGCCCTTGCCGAACGGCTGGAGCTGCTGCTGAGCATCTACGCCAAGGGCGAGCGCCCCAGCGGCTCATCCGACCCCTATGCCCTGCGACGTGCCGGCAATGGTGTGCTGCAGATCCTCTGGGACAGAGGCTGGGCCCTCGATCTGCAGCAGCTGCTGCAGCGAGCCGCCGCCCATTGGGCCGCCTTGCTGCCCCATTGCGCAGTAGAGCCCGGCGCCCTTACCTTCGAACTGGCTGACTTCCTGCGTCAGCGGTTGCAGAGCCTGCTTGATGAGTCGGGCCTCGACGCCGATCTGGTTCAGGCCGTGGCCGGCGACGGGGTACCGCTCGAGCGGCTGTTGCGCGATCCCCTCGATGCCCGCCAGCGGGCCGACTTGCTGCAGGCGCTCCGCCGCAGCGGCGAATTGGCCGCCGTGCAGGCGGTGGTCACCCGTGCGGCTCGCCTGGCAGCCAAGGGGGAGCTCCCCACAGAGGTGCTGGCCGTCGACGAGGTGGTGGATCCTGCCTTGTTTGAGCAGCCGAGCGAAGCCGCCATGCTGGCCGTGCTGCAGTCACTGCAACCCATTGCCAGCGGCACAGCCAACGATCGCTACAGGGCTCTGGCCCAGGGCCTGATGGCCGGGGCCGAGACACTGTCAGCCTTCTTTGATGGCCACCAGAGCGTCATGGTGATGGCCGATGACCCCGCGGTACGACGCAACCGCCTGAATCTGCTGGGGGTGCTGCGCAATCAGGCCTCAGTGCTGGCCGACTTCAGCCGCATCAGCGGCTGAGCGCGGGCTCGCGGTTGCTGTCGGATTCCGCTGAGGCAGCGACAGCCGTGTTGGGGGTCTGCTTCTGGGCCCCAACCCGGATGCCGCCTTTGATGGTGCTCACGGCGAGCATGGCGTTCACCTCGGCCTCGTCGCGCACGGCGCTGGGCACG
>VGPQ01000029.1 GCA_016882555.1 Cyanobacteria bacterium M_surface_7_m2_040 | reverse complement strand
GCGCGCAGTTCCAGCAGCGGGGGGCTCAGCACGGGGGGCCTGGCGGGCTCAGCGGATCTTGCCGATCTGCCGGCCCACCCGTTCGATCGGGGCGTAGTCACTGGCCTTGGCGCCGGTGAACTGCTGCGCCCCAAACAGCTGCAGGATCGCCTTCTGCTCGGGGTTGCTGGGCCGCCAGCTCACAATCGCACCGCGCAGCTTGCCGGTGAACCCCTTGCCGAAGCGGGCATCGAGGTTGGGCTGGCCGATCCAGTGGTAATCGGGATAGCCGGGCGTGCGCCAGATGGCGATCACCTTGTTGCGGTTGGCCTTGCCGCTGCGCAGGTTGTCCTTCCAGACCTGCTCGTTGACGGCGCCGGCCTGGTAAGCACCGCTTTGCACCAGGGCGATGGTGGCGTCATGGCTGCCGCTGAAGCCCGGTGCCCCGCCGGCAAAGTCGCTCAGCCTCACGCCGGCCTGCTGCAGAAAGAACTGGGGCATCAGCCGGCCCGAGGTGGAGCTTTCCGAGCCGAAGGTGAAGCGCTTGCCCTTGAGCTCGCCGAGACCCTTCTGGCTGGTGATCGGCTTGAGCCCGCTGGCGGCGTTGGCAATGAACACGCTGTGGAAGGAGGCGTCGATGTCGCGCTGGGCGATCACCTGGGCGCCGGGCTTCTGCAGCCGCGCCTGCACCCCGGTGAGGCCGCCAAACCACACCAGATCCAGGTTGCCGGTGCGGAAGGCGCTCACGGCGGCGGCATAGTCGATCACCGGCACGTACTGCACCGGCACACCCAGCTGTTTGCTGAGCTGCTGGGCCACCTGGCCGTAGAGGCGGTTGAGCTTTTCGGGGTTCTGGTCGGGGATGGCGCTGATGCGCAACACAGGCCTGGTCTGCTGACCCGCTTGGGGAGCCTGGGCGTTGGCGGGGCGCAGGGCCGGGGGCAGGACCGCCGGTGTCAGGGCCAGGGCAAGGCCAAGGGCAACGGCGGTCACACGTTCTCGAGCGGGCATGGCAACGGTCAAAGGGAACAAAGGCCGGCGTGAGCAGCCGCGACCTCAGAGGGCCTGGAGGAAGCGACTGAGACGGTCCAACCCATCATCGATGGTGGCCACGGAGGCCGCACAGGAGAGCCGGATGCAGCGGTCGTCGCCGAAGGCGATTCCCGGCACCACCGCCAGGCCCACCTCATCAAGCAGGCGGTTGCACAGGCTCATCGAATCGAGGCCGTAGCTGCTCACGTCGGGAAAGGCGTAGAACGCGCCCTCGGGCTGGTGCAGCTGCAGCCCCGGAATCGCCCGCAGGCCCTCACCCAGGTGGTGGCGGCGGCTGTTGAACTGCTGCGCCATCGCCTGCACGCAGTCGCGCGGCCCGTTCACGGCCGCCAGCGCTCCGTACTGGGCAAAGGTGCAAACGTTGCTGGTGCTCTGGCTCTGCAACGCCGCAGCGGCGCTGATCACGGCCTGATGACCGGCAAGCCAGCCGATGCGCCAGCCGGTCATCGCCCAGCCCTTGGCACAGCCCCCCACGATGAAGATGCGCTCGGCCAGATCGGGGGCCACCGCCGCCAGGCTGTGGTGTGCGTGCCCGGGGGCGACCAGAAACTCGTAGATCTCATCGCACACCACCAGCAGCTGGGGGTGGCGCCGCAGCACCGCGGCCAGGCCCTCCAGTTCGCTGCGGCTCAACACCACCCCGGTGGGGTTGCTGGGGCTGTTGAGCACCAGCAGCTTGCTCGCCGGGGTGATCGCCGCCTCCAGAACCTCGGGCCGCAGGCGGAACCCCTCGGCAGCACTGCTGGGCATCAGCGTCACCGAGGCCCCAGCCAGCCGGGCCATGTCGGGATAACTCAACCAATAGGGCGCCGGCAGCAGCAGCTCATCGCCGGCTCCCAGCACCACCTGAAACAGGTTGAAGAGAGCCTGCTTGCCGCCGTTGGTGACCAGCACCTGCGCGGCTTCGGTGGCAACGCCGTTCTCCTGGCTGAGCTTGGCGGCGATGGCGCCGCGCAGGGCCGGCTCACCCGCAGCGGGGCCATAGCGGGTCTGGCCATCGCGCAGGGCCTGGGCCGCCGCCTCGCAGATGAACGCCGGGGTGTCGAAATCGGGTTCGCCGGCACTCAGGCTGCAGATGTCGTGGCCCTCGGCCTTGAGCGCCTTGGCCTTGGCGGCGATCGCCAGGGTCAACGAGGGCTGCAGGGCCCGAGCCTGCTCCGACAGCCAGCCCGCGGCGGCTGAAGCACAACTCGGCAGGGGCGTTATCGCCGGCATGGGCCCGGGTGGGGATGCGGCCATCCTGCCGCACCCTTGTGCGTCAAAGGGTTCAGACCGAAACCAAGCGCCGCAAAACCAGCGCCGCAAAACTGGAGCGGTGTTGGCGGGCTGGCATGCAGCGGCAGGCTGAACTCGAAGCGTTGGCGCTGCAGTGCGATCGCTGCCAAGGGTGCGCCCTGGCGACGGGTCGCCAGCAGGTGGTGGTGGGCCGCGGCAACCCCGAAGCGCGGCTGATGCTGATCGGCGAGGCCCCCGGCGCCGACGAAGACGCCCAGGGACAACCGTTTGTGGGGCGGTCGGGCCAGCTGCTCGACCAGCTGCTGATCGCAGCCGGGCTCGACCCGCAGCGCGACCTCTACATCTGCAATGCGATCAAATGCCGTCCACCCGCCAACCGCAGGCCCAAACCCGCCGAACTGGCCGCCTGCCGGCCCTGGCTGGCCCGGCAGATCGGCTTGATCGACCCGCAGCTGGTGGTGCTGGTGGGCGCCACGGCCCTGGAGGCGGTGCTGGGCATCAAGGGCGGCATCACCGGCCTGCGGGGGCAGTGGTGTGACGCCAGCGCCGGGCCGCTGCAGGAAGAGCTGCGCGGCCGGCGCCTGTTGCCGATCCTGCATCCCTCCTACCTGCTGCGGTTTGGCCGCGAGAGCGACGGCAGCCCCCGCTGGCTCACCCGCCGCGATCTGGCTGCCGTGCGCGAGGCCCTGACCGCAGCACCCAACTGACCCTCGCGCTGTGACAGCCTTGCAGCCGTTGATGGCCCCTTCTTTGCCATGACCGCTGCCCCGGTCTCTGCTGACGCTGCGCCCTCCACCGGCGGCGCCGACTGGGCCAGCAACCCTCGCTACGCCACCACGCTCAAGCGCCGCAAAACCCGCAGCGTGCAGGTGGGCACGGTCTGGATCGGCAGCGACCACCCGGTGGTGGTGCAGTCGATGATCAACGAGGACACCCTCGACATCGAAGGCGCCACCGCCGGCATCCGCCGCCTGCACGAGGCCGGCTGCGAGATCGTGCGGGTCACGGTCCCCTCGTTGGCCCATGCCAAGGCCATGGGGGAGATCCGTGAGCGACTCGAGGCCACCTACCAGCCGGTGCCCTTGGTCGCCGATGTGCACCACAACGGCATGAAGATCGCCCTGGAGGTGGCCCAGCACGTCGACAAGGTGCGCATCAATCCGGGCCTGTTCGTGTTTGACAAGCCCGACCCCAACCGCAGCGAGTTCTCGGATGCCGAGATCGCCGCAATCGGCGCGCGCATCGAAGAGACCTTTGCCCCCCTGGTGCAGCTGCTCAAAGCGCAGGACAAGGCCCTGCGCATCGGCGTCAACCACGGCTCCCTGGCCGAGCGGATGCTGTTCCGCTATGGCGACACGCCCCTGGGCATGGTCGAGAGCGCGATGGAGTTCATCCGCATCTGCGACCGCCTCGACTTCCACAACATCGTGGTGTCGATGAAGGCCTCACGGGCGCCCGTGATGATGGCCGCCTACCGGATGATGGCCGACCGCATGGACGCCGAGGGGTTCCCCTACCCCCTGCACCTGGGCGTCACCGAAGCCGGCGACGGCGACTACGGCCGCGTCAAGAGCACCGCCGGCATCGCGCCGCTGCTGGCCGAGGGCATCGGCGACACGATCCGGGTGTCGCTCACCGAGGCGCCCGAGAAGGAGATCCCGGTCTGCTACTCGATCTTGCAGGCCCTGGGGCTTCGCAAGACGATGGTCGAGTACGTGGCCTGCCCCAGCTGCGGCCGCACCCTGTTCAACCTGGAGGAGGTGCTGCACCAGGTGCGCGGCGCCACCGCCCACCTGACCGGTCTCGACATCGCCGTGATGGGCTGCATCGTCAACGGGCCCGGCGAGATGGCCGATGCCGACTACGGCTACGTCGGCAAGACCCCCGGCACCATCTCGCTCTACCGCGGCCGTGAGGAGATCCGCCGCGTGCCGGAGGCCGAGGGCGTGGAGGCCCTGATCCAACTGATCAAAGACGACGGCCGTTGGCTGGATCCCTGAGCCCCAGCTCCTGAGCCTGAACCCCGGAGCTGGGGAAACCCACCAAGCTGAGGGCGGTTGAAGCCGCTAACTTGAAATCAGGATTCAGCCCGGCGGCGATGGGGACACGATCGGTGGTGGTGGTGCTGGGGCTGAGCGCCTGTGCGGCCACGGCGGTCCTGGCCCAGGAGGCCGTGACCCCACCCGGCGGCCTGTCGCGGATCAGCGACAGCCCCAAGGAGGTGATCGATCAGACCTGGCAGATCGTCTTTCGCGACTACCTCGACACCACCGGCAAATACACCGAAGACCGCTGGCGCAAGCTGCGCCGCGACGTGCTCGCCAAGAGCTACGGCAGCTCCAAGGAGGCCTACGACGCCATCCGCGGCATGCTGGGCAGCCTCGATGACCCCTACACCCGCTTCCTTGATCCGCGCGAGTTCAAGGAAATGCAGATCGACACCTCCGGGGAGCTCTCGGGAGTGGGCATCCAGCTGAGCCTCGACAAGGACTCCAAGGACCTGGTGGTCGTCTCCCCGATTGAGGGGTCACCCGCTTCCCGTGCCGGGGTGCAGCCGAAAGACGTGATCACCGCGATCGACGGCAAGAGCACCAAGGGGATGAGCACCGAGGATGCCGTCAAGCTGATCCGCGGCCAGGCGGGCAGCACGGTCAAGTTGACCCTGCGCCGCAAGGGCCAGGCCCAGCCGATCGAGCTGTCGCTCACGCGCGAACGCATCGAACTGCACGCCGTTGAGCATCAGATCAACACCACCGGCGAAGGCCTCAAGGTGGGGTACATCCGCCTGAAGCAGTTCAACGCCAACGCCACCAAGGACATGCGCGTGGCCCTCAAGGAGCTCGACGGCAAGGTCGACGGCTATGTGCTCGATCTGCGCAGCAACCCCGGCGGCCTGCTGATGGCCAGCATCGAGATCGCCCGCCAGTGGCTCAATGAGGGCACGATCGTCTCCACCAAGACCCGCGACGGCATCACCGATGTCAAGAAAGCCAATGGCCGCGCCCTGACCATCAAGCCCATGGTGATCCTGGTGAATGAGGGCTCGGCCAGCGCCAGCGAAATCCTCTCGGGCGCCCTGCAAGACAACAACCGGGCCGTGTTGGTGGGTCAGAAGACCTTCGGCAAGGGCTTGGTGCAGTCGGTGCGGGGTCTGTCGGATGGCTCCGGCATGACGGTGACCATCGCCAAATACCTCACCCCCAGCGGCCGCGACATCCACAAACACGGCATTGCCCCGGATGTGTCGGTGAAGATGGGCGACCTCGAGGCCCAGCGCCTGCGGCTCGAGGATCTGGGCACCCGCAAGGACAGCCAGTACCGGGTTGCCGAGTCGACCCTCGTCAAGAAGGTGCGTGGCGCTGGCAGCGTCGAGAAGGCCTACAAACCGGGTAGTAGCAACGTGCAGGCCGCCACGGCAGGCGGATCGGCTGCCTCAACCAACCAACCCTGAGCGTCGGCTGGGGCTGGGGAGAGCAGAGCTGCCGCTCAGAGCAGCGTTGCTGCTCAAGGCTCGAGCAACAGTCCGTGCTCGCTGTAGCGGCGCCAGAGTTGCAGGCTGACGCCTGGCTCGGGTTGCCAGTGCAGGGCCACCGCTTCACTGCTGCCGGCCGGAACCCGCTGGCCCATCGCCGTGACCGTGCAGGCTGCAGGAGCTGGTATGGCCCAGCGTTGCTGCTGCGGGGGCAGGTCGTTGGGCCTGAGCTGCAGCGGTGCCTCTGGGGCCTCATCGCAGCCCCCTGGGCGTGACTCGCACACCAGCACCAGCGAGTCCAGCCCGACGCTGCTGTGGCGAACGACCACACGGCGGCGGCGATCGCCCCACACCAGACACAGCTCACACACCCAGGGCCAGGGCCCAATGCGATCAGGCCCCAGGCTCCAGTGCCCCGCCTCGCTGATCTGCATCACGGCTGGCGGCTCACGGAACGCCATCGATCGCACCTGGCCGGTGCTGAGGTTGGTCAGATCGGCGTGAATGGTGCCGGCACGGTCGGCGACCTCGAGACGGCTGCCAAAGCGCTCGTGCTCACGCCCGCTGTCATCGCAGCGGATGAAGCATCCCTCTCATAGTCCGGCGTTGTGGCGCAGCAGGATCTCGCGCCTTGACAATGACTCAGACATGGCATCGATTCGGCAATGGTCCCAGGGGAATCGGCGACGCAGAGCCCAGCACCTGGCTCGATCTGGCAGCTGAAGCCGTGGTGGTGCCAGCCCTGGTCGATCCTGCTGAGCGGCGCAGCAGGCATCGGCGGCAGCTGGGTGGTCTTGCAGCGCTGGTGGATCACGGCAGCGGTGGCTGTGGCCGTGGGTCTGTGGTGGCTGCTGTTTCTGGTGCTGGTGCCGGCTGCCTATCGGCAGCAGCAGGCCCAATCACCCGTCAACACCAACGGTGCGACCTGATCGGGCGCACACGATGTGGTGGCTGATCAGCCGCTCAGGCGGCGCCGGCAACGGGTTGCATCAGGCCGCCACCAGGGGTGGAGTCGTCGTCGTCGTTCCCACTGCCGTCCTGCATCAGGGCGTACAGGCCGAGAGCGGCGACGCTGATCAGTCCGGAGAGCAGGCCGAAACCAGCGCCCAGGCCGTTGCTCAGCTCGATCACCTCTCCCATGACGTCCGTTACAGAACTTCTCAGAATTGTAACGGATTTTTGCGAGACCGGCTCAAACAGCCAGCACCGCGGCGTTGCTGGCGCTCTGCTGCTCGCTGCGCTGGGCCTCCGTGAGGCCGTCGGCGCCGGGGATCTGGGCGGCCATCTGCGCCAGCCAGCCCTTGAGCTCCTCGAGCTGCTTGTCGGCGGGCAACACCCCCAGACCCCGGGCCAGCACCTTGGCGGTGGTGCCGCTGCCGCCCTGGTACACCAGACGGCCATGCAGGTGCTGGGGCAGGCCCTGGCGCAGCAGCCGAAAGGCTGGCTCCTCCATGGGGGTCTCGAGGGCGATGTTGGGTTTTTCGGGTTTGATGCGCGAGAACCCGCAGTGCCTGGCCAGCAGCTTGAGCTCCATCAGCTGCAGCAGGGCGATCACCGGCGCGGGCAGGGCGCCGTAGCGATCCACCAGACCCGTGGCCAGCTCCAGCAAGGATTCCCTGCTGCTGCAATCGGCCGCGGCGCGGTAGGCCGCCATCTTCTCGTCGTTGTCGGTGATCCAGTCGCCGGGGATGAAGGCCGTGATCGGCAGATCGATCTGGGTGTCGTCGACCTTGGGGATGTCCTGGCCCTGAATCTCGGCCAGGCATTCCTGCAGCATCTCCATGTAGAGGTCGAAGCCGATCGTCTCCATCTGGCCGCTCTGCTCGACGCCCAGCAGGTTGCCGACGCCACGGATCTCCATGTCGCGCATGGCCAGCTGATAGCCGGATCCCAGCTGGGCGAACTCCTGGATCGCCCGCAGCCGCGCCCGCGCCGCCTCGCTCAGCGACGCGTCACCGGGGTAAAACAGCCAGGCATGGGCCTGGATGCCGCTGCGGCCCACCCGGCCGCGCAGCTGGTACAGCTGGGCGAGGCCAAACTTGTGGGCGTCCTCGATCAGGATCGTGTTGACCCGCGGGATGTCGAGGCCGCTCTCCACAATCGTGGTGCAGAGCATCAGATCGGCTTCGCCGGCGTTGAAGGCGACCATGGCGCTCTCCAGCTCGCCCTCGGCCATCTGGCCGTGGGCCACCAGCAGCCGCAGCCCCGGCAGCATGGCGCGCAGCTGGGCGGCCACATCTTCGATGCCTTCGACCCGCGGCACCACGTAGAAGATCTGGCCGCCGCGGTCGAGCTCCTGGCTGATGGCGCTGCGCACCGCCTCCTCATCCAGCGAGGCCAGGTGGGTCTTGATCGGCCGGCGCAGCGGCGGCGGCGTGGTGATCAGGCTCATCTCCCGCACCCCCGAGAGGCTCATGTAGAGCGTGCGGGGGATCGGCGTCGCGCTCAGGGTCAGCACGTCGACGTCCTTGCGCAGGGCCTTGATCTTTTCCTTCTGGTTGACGCCGAAGCGCTGCTCCTCATCCACCACCAGCAGGCCCAGCTGCTTGAAGCTGGTGCCCTTGCCCAGCAGCTGGTGGGTGCCCACCACCACATCGACCGAGCCCTCGACCAACCCCTCCTGGATCGCCTTGCGCTCGGCCGCGGTGCGAAAGCGGTTGAGCAGGCTCACCTTGAGCGGGTAGGGGGCAAAGCGTTCACTCAGGGTGCGCCAGTGCTGCTGGGCCAGCACCGTGGTGGGGGCCAGCATTGCCACCTGCTTGCCCGCAGTCACGGCCTTGAAGATGGCGCGGATCGCCACCTCGGTTTTGCCGAAGCCCACGTCGCCGCACACCAGCCGGTCCATCGGCTGGGGCTGCTCCATGTCGGCTTTGACATCGGCGATCGCCTTGATCTGGTCGGGCGTGGGCTCGTAGGGGAACGAATCCTCCAGTTCCAGCTGCCAGGGGCCGTCGGGGGGGTAGGCGAAGCCCGGGGCCTTGTGGCGCTCGGCGTAGAGCTTGACCAGATCGACCGCCACCTTGCGGATGGCCTTCTTGGCACGCTCCTTGGCCTTGCTCCAGGCGGTGCCGCCCATGCGGTTGAGCTCGGGCGGGGCGTCGCTGGTGGCGCGGTAGCGGCCCAGGCTGCCGAGCTGGTCGGCGGCCACCCGCAGCAGCCCATCGGCGTACTGCACCACCAGGTAGTCGCGCGATTCGCCGCTGATGGCGAGCTTCTCGAGCTTGAGAAACTTGCCGATGCCGTGATTGCGGTGCACCACGAAATCGCCGGGCCGCATCTTGCCCGGGTCGACCGTGCGGCTGGCGGCCTTGCGGCGGCGGCGCACATAGCCCGTGGCCGCCAGGCTGTGCTGACCGAAGAACTCCCGGTCGGTGATCAGCACCAGCTTCCAGGCCGGCAGCTGCAGGCCCTCGAGCTCGGCGGTGCCGCGGGTCTTGAGGGCGACCGGGGTGTTCTGCTCAATCAGCCGCTCAATTGCCGGCAGATCGCCCGGGTTGGGCACAAAGCGGGCGATGCAGTCGTGCTCCTCGAGCAGCGCCGTGGCGCGGCTGGGCTGGGCCGACAACAGCCAGACGCAGGCCCGCTCCCGCTGAAAGTCTTTGATCAGGCCGGCCAGCTTGCCAAAGGCGTTGGGGTAGGCCGGGACCGAGCGGCTGGCCAGATCAAAGCTGTTGGCGTGCTTGTCGCTCTCCTGCAGCTCGCACAGGTCAAAGCCGGCAAAGGCTTCCGTGGCGTCGGCCAGGGCGGCGGCGGGCTCACGGTGCAGCCGCGGCGGCAGTGGCGCCCCCAGCTCAGCGTCGACCTCGCCGTGGTGGCTCACCACGTGGTCGAACCACTGCTGGCCGTGGGCCAGGGCGGCGCGGCGCTCGTCGATCGCCACCAGGGTCTGGGGCGGCAGGTAGTCGAGCAGCGAAGCGGGCTGCTCCCAGGCCAGGCCCATCAGCCGCCTGAGGCCCTCGGGGGTGCCGCCCTCGAGCAGCTGCTCGAGCGCCTCGGGGCTCAGCAGCGCTTCGAGCCCATCGGGCATGGCCTCGCGCAGGGCTTCGGCAATCAGCGGCCCGTAGCCGCTGGGGGTGAGCCGCACCACCGCGATCGCATCGAGGGAGCGCTGGGTGGCCGGG
>VGPQ01000028.1 GCA_016882555.1 Cyanobacteria bacterium M_surface_7_m2_040 | reverse complement strand
ACCAAAGGCCTCAAGGCTGAAGCCGAAACGGTCAGTTATGACCCTGCCCGTGTCGATGAGCTGCTGGAGCAGTCGCGCCGCCAGCTGGCCACCCTGGTGCCGGTCGACAACCGCCCGGCCCAGAGCGGCGATGTGGCCGTGCTGAGCTTCAGCGGCGTGTTCAGCGACACCAACGAAGCGATCAGCGGCGGCAGCAGCGACGCCATGGAAGTGGAGCTGGACGACGGCCGCATGATCCCCGGCTTTGTGGAGGGAGTGATCGGCATGGCCAGCGGCGACACCAAGGAGGTCGACTGCACCTTCCCGGAGAGCTATCCCCAGGAGGATGCGGCCGGACGCCAGGCACGCTTCACGATCACGCTCAAAGCGCTCAAGACCCGAGAACTGCCGGCCCTCGACGATGCCTTTGCCCAGCAGGCCAGCGACAAGGCAACCCTGGCCGAGCTGCGCAGCGAACTGGAGACCCGTCTCAAGGACGATGCCGAGCGCCGTGGCAAGGCCAACCGCCACAACGCGCTGGTCGAGGCCCTGGTCGAACAGCTCGAGGTGGAGCTGCCCGAAACCCTTGTGCAGCAGGAAATCCGCAACCTGATCGAGCAGACCGCCGGCCAGATCGCCGAGCAAGGCATGGACGTCAAGAAGCTGTTCACCCCCGATCTGGTGCGCAGCCTGATGGACACCTCACGCCCCGAAGCCGAGCAGCGCCTGCGCCGCAGCCTGGCGCTCAAGGCCCTGGCGGAAGCCGAGGGCATCAGCGTTGACGACAAAGCCCTGGAGGCCAAGATCAAGGAGGTCAGCCGCGGCCTCAGCCAGCAGGGGAACATCGATCCCCAGCGCTTGCGTCAGGTGGTCGCCGACGACCTGCTGCAGGAGCAGCTGCTGAGCTGGCTGGAGGCCAACAGCACGATCAGCGAGAAGGCTCCCGCCAGCGACGATGGGGCTGACGGCAGCACCAAGAAGGCGAAGCCAGCCAAGACCTCCAGCAAGGAGGCCAAGGGCAAACCCGAGAAAGCGGCCAAGCCCGAGGCCTGAAGCCGCTGCCGCCCTCAGATCCCCATAGGATTGACCCGACTGAGCCCAGGCCCACCGCGTGATCGACGCCACCATCCGCCACCCCATCCACAGCACCGTCGCCAGCCCCGGCGTGCTGCCCACGGTGGTGGAGCAATCAGGCCGCGGGGATCGGGCCTTCGACATCTATTCCCGCCTGCTGCGGGAGCGGATCATCTTTCTGGGCAGCGGCATCGATGATCAGGTGGCCGATGCGCTCGTGGCCCAGCTGCTGTTTCTCGAAGCCGAGGACCCCGAAAAGGACATTCAGATCTACATCAATTCACCCGGGGGATCGGTGACGGCCGGCCTTGCCATCTACGACACGATGCAGCAGGTGGCACCGGATGTGGTGACCATCTGCTATGGGCTGGCCGCCAGCATGGGGGCCTTCCTGCTGTCGGGTGGCAGCAAGGGCAAACGGTTGGCGCTGCCCAACGCGCGGATCATGATCCACCAACCCCTGGGGGGCGCCCAGGGTCAAGCGGTGGACATCGAGATCCAGGCCAAGGAGATCCTGTTCCTCAAGGACACCCTCAACGGGCTGATGGCTGAACACACGGGCCAACCGCTCGAAAAGATCGCCGAAGACACCGACCGGGACTACTTCCTTTCCCCGTCAGAAGCGGTTGAATACGGCCTGATCGATCGAGTCGTCACCGAGACCGCTCCGGTTTGATCATTAAGGACGGCTGACGAATCCCCGCTTCAGGTCGATCCTGGTCCTTAGGGGTTCTGCCCCGCCAAGCCGAAGCCAAGGTTCGATGCCGAAGTTCGACGCCCACCTGAAGTGCTCCTTCTGCGGCAAGTCGCAGGAACAGGTGCGCAAGTTGATCGCCGGACCGGGCGTTTACATCTGCGACGAGTGCATCGACCTCTGCAACGAGATCCTCGATGAGGAGCTCGTCGGGGCACCGGCAGCCGGCGCTGGACGCAGCGCCCCCGAGCCCGGCCGCGGCAAGGCCCCCGCCAAGAAAACCTCCAAACCGGCGCCCACCCTGGCGCAGATCCCCAAACCCAAGGAGATCAAGACCTTTCTCGACCGCCAGGTAGTGGGTCAGGAGGAGGCCAAGAAAACCCTGTCGGTGGCGGTGTACAACCACTACAAACGGCTGGCCTGGCAGGGCGACGGCAAGGGCGAGACCGATGAAACCGCCACGCGCCTGCACAAGAGCAACATCCTGCTGATCGGACCCACGGGCTGCGGCAAGACCCTGCTGGCCCAGACCCTGGCCGAGATGCTGGAGGTGCCCTTCGCCGTGGCCGGCGCCACCACCCTGACCGAAGCCGGCTACGTGGGGGAAGACGTCGAGAACATCCTGCTGCGGCTGCTGCAGAAGGCCGAGATGGACGTGGAGCAGGCGCAGCGGGGCATCATCTACATCGATGAAATCGACAAGATTGCCCGCAAGAGCGAAAACCCCTCGATCACCCGCGACGTGTCGGGCGAAGGGGTGCAGCAAGCGCTGCTGAAGCTGCTGGAGGGCACCGTGGCCAATGTGCCGCCCCAGGGGGGCCGCAAGCATCCCTACCAGGACTGCATCCAGATCGACACCAGCCAGATCCTGTTCATCTGCGGCGGCGCCTTCGTGGGCCTTGAAGACGTGGTGCAGAAGCGCATGGGCCGCAATGCGATCGGCTTCATCAGCGCCGATGGCAATGGCAGGCCCCGCAGCGGCAAGGACCGCCATGCCGCCGAGGTGCTGCGCCATCTGGAGCCCGATGACCTGGTGAAGTACGGGCTGATCCCCGAATTCATCGGCCGCCTGCCGGTGAGCGCGGTGCTGGAGCCCCTGGACGCGCCAGCCCTCGAGGCCATCCTCACGGAGCCCCGAGATGCCCTCGTGAAGCAGTTCCAGACCCTGCTCAGCATGGACAACGTGCGCCTGGAGTTCGAACCCGGCGCCATCGAAGCGATCGCCGCTGAAGCCCACCGGCGCAAGACGGGAGCCCGGGCCCTGCGCGGCATCGTCGAGGAGCTGATGCTGGAGCTGATGTACGACCTGCCATCGCGCAAGGACGTGCGCAGCTTCACCATCACCCGGGACCTGGTGGAGGCCCGCAGCAAGGCCCAGGTGCTGCCCCATCCCAGCGCCCTCGAAAACGGCGAACAGGCGACGGCCTGAAGCCGCCCAGGGCCGGTAGTCTGCTTCCGTTGCAGCGCTGCCCCAGCCCCAGCCGATGGGACAGACCTACCAACCCCTGCATCACAAGTACAGGCCGCAGCGGTTTGACCAGCTGGTGGGCCAGGAGGCGATCGCCGCCACCCTCAGCAACGCCCTGACGTCAGGGCGGATCGCGCCGGCCTATCTGTTCAGCGGCCCGCGGGGCACCGGCAAGACCTCCAGCGCCCGCATCCTGGCCCGCTCGCTCAATTGCCTGAGCGCCGACGGCCCCACCCCGGAGCCCTGCGGCAGCTGCGAACTGTGCACGGCCATCGCCGCGGGCAACGCCCTCGATGTGATCGAGATCGACGCCGCCTCCAACACCGGTGTCGACAACATTCGCGAGCTGATCGAGCGCTCGCGCTTTGCCCCGGTGCAGGCGCGCTGGAAGGTCTATGTGGTCGACGAATGCCACATGCTCTCGACCGCCGCCTTCAACGCCCTGCTCAAGACCCTGGAGGAGCCGCCGCCGCGGGTGGTGTTCGTGCTGGCCACCACCGACCCGCAGCGGGTGCTGCCGACGATCCTCAGTCGTTGCCAGCGGTTCGACTTTCGCCGCATCCCACTGGAGGCCCTGCAGCAGCACCTGGGCTGGATCGCCGCGCAGGAAACGATCGCGATCTCGCCTGAAGCCCTGCATCTGGTGGCCCAGCGGGCCCAGGGGGGCCTGCGCGATGCCGAAAGCCTGCTGGATCAGCTGTCGCTGCTGCCCCCGCCGGTGGAGGCAGAGGCGGTCTGGGATCTGCTGGGGGCCGTCCCCGAGCAGGAGCTGATCAGCCTGGCCGAAGCCCTGGCGGCCGCTGATCCCCTGGCCCTGACCGAAGCGAGCCGCCAGCTGCTGGAGCGCGGCCGCGAACCAGGGGCGCTGCTGCAGGGCCTAGCCGGCCTGCTGCGCGATCTGGTGCTGGCCGGTGTGGCCCCCGAGCGGCTGGAGCTGACCAGCCTCTCGCCCCAGCTCAGGCCCCAGCTGCCCCCATTGGCCCGGCGGATCGGCAAAGCCCGGCTGCTGCACTGGCAGGCCCAGCTCAAGGGCAGCGAGCAGCAGCTGCGCCACAGCACCAACCCCAGGCTGTGGCTGGAGGTGCTGTTGCTGGGGCTGCTGGCCGAGCCCGCCCCGGCCGGCAGCGCCACTGTGACCCTTGCAGCGGTTGCCGCGCCAGCTGCGGCTCAAGCTCAAGCGGCCGCGACTGCTCCGGCCCAACCGATGGCAGCCGCCCAACCAGCTGCAGAGCAGCAGGCTCCGGCCCCAGCAGCTGCTTCCGCGCCCGAACCGGCAGCTGAGCAGCCTTCCACCACGCCACCAGCCCCCGCTGGCGACAGCCTCAACCTGGCGGAGCTGTGGCAGCAGATCCTGGCTGGCCTCGAACTCCCCTCCACCCGCATGCTGCTCTCCCAGCAGGCCCAGCTGGTGCGCCTCGACGAGCGGCGGGCCGTGGTGCGGGTGGCCGGCACCTGGATGGCCATGGTGCAAAGCCGGCTGCCGCTGCTGGAGAAAGCCCTGACCCAGGCCCTGGGCAGCCCGCGGCAGCTGGTGCTCGAAGCGGGCGGGGAGGCCCCTGCCCCTGCCTCTGCTGCTGCGCCCGCTGGACCGCCTGCCGCGGAGCCGATTCAGCCCGTCCACACCGCGACAGCAAACCAGCCTTCCGCAGCCGCGACCACCTCCCAGCCGGCAGCAGCGCCACAACCGCCGATACCCGCCCCGGCGCCAGCAGCCGCAGCGGCCCCAGCGGCCATGCCGCCGGCCCAACCGCGACCGCTCGGGGGCGTGGATGCCCAGGCGCAACGGCTGGCCGAATTTTTCAACGGCGAAGTGGTGCCCTTCGACGGAGAGTTGGACGACGGGCCACCACCCAGCGACCGCCAGGTGGCCTGAGGCCGCAAGCCTCAGGCCGTGGCCGCGGCGTCGTGATCGAGATCGGCCGGTTCACCGAGGTGCAGGGTCTTGGCCCAGACCAGGCGCTTGGGCAACAGGGCCATGCGCATCGACACCCAGGGGATGACCACGAACCAGTGCACCAGATACACGATGCCGAGGGCGATGGACCACAGGTTCATGCGCGGCAGGGCGGGTCCTTCACTGGGGCGCAGGCAGCCGCTGACGATCGCCAGGCCAGAGAGGCCCAGGGCCACGATGGAGAGAGGCCAAATACAGGGCAGGGTGCCAGTGGCAACGGCCCCGAGCAGGTCGGCCACCGCCAGCATCGGCATCGCGTACTGAAGCAGGAAAAAACAGCCCAGATCGAGTCGCTGGCGTCCACTGAGGCTGCCGGAGAGCAGCTGGGGAGCGTAATCAAAAAAGCGCTGCAGGCCGCCTTCGGCCCAGCGCTGGCGCTGGCGCAACAGGGCCCGCAGGGTCAGCACCGCCTCTTCCTGCACCGGCGGATCCCACATCACGCCGATGGGCTGGGCGTGCACGAGCAGGCGAAAGCTGAGATCGAGATCGTCGGTGACCGTGGCTTCGTTGAAGCCACCGCTGGTGAGCACCGCATCGCGGCGCAGGAGCTGACCATTGCCCCGCAGTTCGGCCACCCCGCCGGCCGCCAACCTGCCCTGCTGAATCACCGCATCGAGGGCCATTTCCATGGCCTGGGCGCGGGTGAGCAGATTGACATCGCTGTTGGCGACAGCCTTGCGCAATTGCACGGCGGCCCAGCCGCCCTGTTCAGCAAAGGGAATCAAGCGTGCGAGCGTGTCGCTCTGGAGCTGGGCATCGGCATCGAGCACCAGCATCCAGCGGCCCTTGAGCTGCTGCAGCACGAGGTTGAGGGCTCCAGATTTGCCGCCGCCGGCGTCGGCCTCACGGCGCACCACCTGAAGCTGGGGAAACCGCTGCTGCAGGGCAGCCAGCAGCGCGGGGGTGCGGTCGGTGCTGGCGTCATCCACCACCCACAGCTTGAGCTGCTCAGCGGGGTACTGCAGCTGGGCCAGATGTTCGACCAGTCGGCTGATCACCGCCTGCTCATCACGGGCGGCCACCACCACGTCAACGGCGGGGCAACGGTCAGCGAGGCTGCCTGCCCAGCCTGAAGCGGCTGGGGAGCCCGCCTGCGCTCGGGCGGCACGCAGGCTCTCCAGCAGCACGGTGCGGATGCTGTAGCCCCCGAGCGCCACCGCCAGACTGATGGCGGGCCAGAAGCTCTGTGCCGCCGGCAACCAATGGGGGGCCATGCCGGCCAGCAGGCAAGCGAGAACGAACACGGCGGCCTTGGCGCGACGGCGATCGGTGGCGGTGCCGCCCGCGTCCATGTGACTGCCCACAGATGGCGGCAACTTTACGGGTCACCACCCAAACTGGACGCAGCCAGCTGTTGCCAGCTCTGCAGCTGGGTGCCGGGGTAATAGCGCTCAAGAATGCGACGGAACAACCAGCCGCGCCGACCCAGATCAATGGCGCCTGCCTGGGAGAGGCCGACACCATGGCCAAACCCACCGCCCAGCAGCTGCCAACGCCCGACACCCTGCTGACGCAACTCAAACAGGGTGCTGGGCAAGCTGCGCAGGGTGCGGCGGATGCTGTCGCGGCGCAGCACAGCACGACCAGTGCTGCCCTCGATCGCCAGGGCCAACACACGGCCGCTGAGACCCCGCTCCAGCACCCGCAGGCGCTGCACAGCCCCGACGCTGAGACCCTGCTGGGCCAGTGATTCAGCGAGCTGCTGGCTGCTGAGCCAGCGCGACCAGCGAAAGCGTGGATGGTCATGGCCCACAAAGGCCTGGCTCTGCAGCACCGCGCCAAGGGAAGCCACGGGAGCCGCCAACGGGGTCAGGTTTGGCGCCGGCGGGGAGCTGTCCCAGCCTGGCTTGAGGTAGGCCAGGGGGCTGGCCTCCCAGGCTTCCTCAAGCGGGGCGGCCACGCCGCCATTGCTGGCGTGGTATACTGCATGAATGGGCTGGCCTTGCCAGGTGAGCAGCAGGCCGCTGCTGGCCCGGATCGCCGCTCGCACGGCCGCACCCGCCAGGCTGGGGTCGCCGTACACCTGGCACTGCACGCTGGCGCAGAGGTGGTAGCCATCGGCCTGGTAGCGGTGTTGGTTGCGCAGAGCCCAGGTGCGCGCCAGCACCGACTGGGCCGCAAGGGCGGCGGCAGGGGCGGCGGCGCCGATTTCATGGGGCACCACCCCCTCGAGATAGCGCTCCAGGGGCACCTGCTCCACCAGGCTCCAGCTGCCGTGGGCATCGCGCTGCAGCCGAAACGGGCCGGCATAGACCCCACCGTTCCAGCGCAGGCCGCCCGGAGCCTCGATCAGCAAGGGTCCAGCCAGGGGTTGCGGCGCTTGCGCCGGGCGCATCAGCGCCGGCACCACGGCACGCTGCAGGCGCTGGTTGAGCTGCCGCGCCGACCAGCCCTGGGGAACGGCTGAACCGGGCGGGGCCCAGAGTTCCCACTCGCCGGGCCGGGCGATGGTGACAGCGGCCCCAAGGGCGCGCCATTGTTCGGCGCGGTGCTCCGCCGTTTCGAAACTGGCGAACGGTCCAGCCACCAACCGATGCAACGTCAGTGGCTCGCTCAGCGCCAGCGCTTGCCACTGCAAGGTGAATTGCGGCGCCGACCAGCGCCGACCAGCGCCGTCGAGCAGCCGCAGCGTCCCAGACCCGCTGCGCAGCACCAGCGGCGTCGCTCCCGGCTCGCTGCCAAGGCGCGCCGCCAGGGCCACCCAGAGCCGGGGCTGGTGCTTCGCCACCGGCGGCGGCGGATCCACGGGCCAGTGCAGTGCTGAACCGGCGTGGGCTGAGCAAGCCGCCGACAGCAGCAATGAAGCCAGCGCTGCCAACCCGAGGCCACCCCGTCGCAGCCGCCTCGGCGCAGGGATGTTGGTGAATGGGAGGTTCACGTCGTAGGGTGTTTGTTTGTGGCCGCGCAGCGAGACATGCCGAAGCTCAAGACCCGCAAAGCAGCCGCCAAGCGGTTCAAAGTGACCGGCAGCGGCAAATTCATGCGCCGCCGGGCGTTCCACAACCACCTGCTCGACCACAAGAGCCCCAAGCGCAAGCGCTACCTTGGCACCATGGCCGTGGTGGATGAGCGCGACGCCGACAACGTCGCCCTGATGCTCCCCTACAGCGGTTGAGCCTGACGCACGCTCTTGCCAGTCAGGCAAGGGTGCGCCAACCCTTCGTGTTCTGTCTGTTCTTCGTCATTCCCTGAGCCATGGCCCGCGTCAAGAGGGGCAACGTCGCCCGCAAACGCCGCAACAAGATCCTGCGGCTGGCCCGTGGTTTCCGCGGTGGCAACGGTTCGCTGTTCCGCACCGCCAACCAGCGGGTGATGAAGGCCCTCTGCAATGCCTATCGCGACCGTCGCCGCCGCAAGCGTGACTTCCGTCGCCTGTGGATCGCCCGCATCAACGCCGCAGCCCGGATCAACGGACTCAGCTACAGCCGTTTGATGGGCGGCCTCAAGAAAGCGGACGTGCGCCTCAACCGCAAGATGCTGGCCCAGTTGGCCGTGGTCGATCCCGCCAGCTTCACCAGTGTGGTGGGTGCGGCTCGCTAAGCCTCACGTTCCTCTGCACCCCAGCCCGTTCGAGGCCCCATGGATGCCCTGTTGCCCCAGGCCTACCTGATCGGGCTGGTTGTGATCCTTGCCGTAGCGGCTGTGGCCGTGGGCCGGCAGGTCTGGCGCGTCAGGCGCGACGAGGTGAGCCTCGCCAAGCTCGAACGCCAAGGCAGCGACCGGGCCAGCACCGCCGCCGATCTCTATGAGCTGGGCTCCGCCCAGTTGCGCAAACGGCTCTATGGCCAGGCAACCGACACGCTCAAGCAGGCCCTGAAACGGGCCCAGGGTGAAGCTGAGCCCGCCGAGGCGATGGCCCTGATCGAAAACGCCCTGGGGTTCGCCCTGGCTGCCCAATCCAATTACAAGGCGGCCATCCCCCATTACCGCAAGGCCCTGCAGGCCAAGCCGGAGTACCCGGTGGCCCTCAACAACCTCGCCTACGCCCTGGAGAAACAGCTCAAGCCCGACGAAGCCCGGGAGGCTTACGAACAGGCTCTGAACCTCGACCCCTCCAACAAGACCGCTCGCAAACGCCTCAACCTGCTGACGGGCCGCAACGCCGCCTGATCAACCCGGACAACAACGCGTCGAGGTGGGAGGTCAGATTCAGGAGCCAGCGGCCGGCGAGAGCTCGAGCTTGCCACCAGGGCTGGTGAGCCGCGGCGCTTCCCAGCCGCTGAGCTGAAACGTTTGCAACCCGAGGAAACTGCCGCCGGGTTCGAGGCCCACGGCGGTGGCATCCCCCAGGATCAGCAGATCCAGTTGATCCGATTTGGCGTTGAGATTGCCCTGCACCGGGGTGCTCACCGAGCCGAGGGTCATGGTGCCCTTCAGCACCACCATCTGGCCCACGGGCTCGAGCGCGGCAAGCTCAAGTTGCACCGACACCGGCGCCCCGCTGCCATAGGCCAGATAGCTGCCTCGCCAGGCACGGGGCAGCTCAGACGCCAGGGCCTGGGCGCGGGCCACGGGGTCGAACTGTTCAACCGTGTCGGTCTGCACGGCCTCCAACTGCGAGCGCACCTGGGTGCTGCCGGGATTGAACGGCACCATGCCCGGCTTGGTGGCCGACCCGGTGGGGACAGCGGCGGCGGGCAAGGCCAGCGTCAGCATGGCGAAGCCGGCCAGCAGAGCTCGATGCGACATGGCAGCCAGGGGAAGGTGTTGCCCTCAGAG
>VGPQ01000027.1 GCA_016882555.1 Cyanobacteria bacterium M_surface_7_m2_040 | reverse complement strand
GCAAGTTTGTCGAGGACGCCTGCCGCTCCAAGGAGCGGGCGATCCTGTTTGCCTACGAGGAATCGCGCGCTCAGCTGCTGCGCAACGCCACCAGCTGGGGCATCGACTTTGAGCAGATGGAGCAGGACGGCCTGCTCAAGATCATCTGCGCCTACCCCGAATCAACCGGCCTTGAGGATCACCTGCAGATCATCAAGACCGAGATCAGCCAGTTCAAGCCCTCGCGCATGGCGATCGATTCGCTCAGCGCCCTGGCCCGCGGGGTGAGCCACAACGCCTTCCGCCAGTTTGTGATCGGGGTGACCGGTTACGCCAAGCAGGAGGAGATCGCCGGCTTCTTCACGAACACCTCCGAGGAGTTCATGGGCAGCCACTCGATCACCGACTCCCACATCTCAACGATCACCGACACGATCCTGCTGCTGCAGTACGTCGAGATCCGCGGCGAAATGGCCCGGGCGCTGAATGTGTTCAAGATGCGCGGCTCGTGGCACGACAAGGGCATCCGCGAATTTGTGATCACCAGCAACGGCCCCGAGATCAAGGACAGCTTCTCGAATTTCGAGCGCATCATTTCGGGCGTGCCGCACCGGGTCACCACCGACGAGCGCAGCGAGCTCTCACGCATTGTCAGGGGGGTGGCTGACGACGCCTGAAGCCAGCGCCTCGCCGTTGGTGCCCAGGCGGCGTTCGGCCATCAGCCGCAGCTCGTCGGCGTCGGCCCCCTCCAGCGGCAGCTCAAACCAGAAGGTGGTGCCCACACCCGGTTCGCTCGCCATGCGGATCTGGCTGCCGTGCTTGTCGAGAATGCCCCGCACAATCGACAGCCCCAGGCCGGTGCCTGCCTCGGTGTGCACCGCATTCTCGACCCGGTAGAAGCGCTCGAAGATGCCCTGCTGGTCGGCCTGGGGAATGCCGCAGCCGCTGTCGCCAATCTCGATGCGCAGGCGGGGCAGGGGCGAGCTGAGCACGCAGCTGGGATTGGCTTCGGCGCCGGGCAGTTCGCACTGGTCGGGCCAGGGGTAGGCGCGCAGCCTGAGCTGCCCGCCTCTTGAGGTGAACTTCAGCGCGTTGCCCACCAGGTTGTCGAGCACCTGCAGCAGCAGATCCCAGTTGCCCAGCACCCGCGGCAGCTGGGGGTCGGCTTCGAAGTGCAGCGTGACCCCTTTGTCGTCGGCATTGAGGCGGTAGGTGCGCAGGGTCTGCTCGATGGCCGGGGCGATCTCCTGCGGTTCGAGCGCCCAGACCCGCTCGCTCTCCAGGCGGGACAGGTCAAGCACGTCGTTGACGAGGCGCGTGAGCCGGTCGGTCTCGGCGTTGGCGATGCCGAGAAACTCCTGCTTTTCCTCCTCGCTGAGCTGGTCGCCCAGATCATGCAGGGTCTCGACGTAGCTCTTGATGTTGAACAGCGGGGTGCGCAGCTCGTGGGAGACGTTGCTGATGAAGCGGCTCTGGGCGGCGTTGAGCTCCACCTCACGGGTGAGGTCCTGGATGGTCATGGCGATGCCCTTGAGGCTTTCGCCGCTCACGTCGCGCACCGCCTGCAGCACGATGCGCAGGGTGCGGGCTGGTTCGCCGAAGCGGCAGCGCACATCGCTGCCTTCGCGCCCGCCCGTCATCACGTTCTCCAGTGGCGCCTGCAGGTCGATGGCTAGCGGCTCCGGCAGCTCCCGGATCAGCTCATTGCCCTCCAGATTGCGCCCTTCCCAGCGAAACAGGCGCCGGGCGGTGGGGTTGGCCAGCACGATGGCACCGTCGGCATCGAGCAGCACCGCCCCATCGGCCATGGTGGCGATCAGGGATTGCTGTTTGCCCTGTTCGGCCTTGAGCTCCTCGATGTTGGCGGCTTTGTAGGCCTGCAGTTCGCTGGCCATGGTGTTGAAGCCTTGCAGCAGCTCCCCCAGCTCACCGCCCACGGGCAGCTCGACGCGGGTGTCGAAGTTGCCGCTGGCCACCTGGCGCACGCCCCGCAGCAGCTCCTTGACCGGGCGGGTCACGGTGAGGGCATTGAACACCGCGCCCAGGATCACCAGCACCCAGATCGAGATGAACACCGCCACCGTGACCTCGCGGGTGAGGGCCGAGCTGGCCACCAGGGTGGCGTTGGGGTTGATGCCCAGGGCCAGCACGCCGAGGGAGCGTCCCTCGCTGATCAGCGGCACGAACACATCGGTGACCTGGCCGTCGGGGCTCAGGTGCTGGCGGATCAGCGGAGTGCCGTCGCGCCGTGGCAGCTCGGCCGGCAGCTCGAGCCGCCGGGTGAGCAGCAGTTCACTGCTGCCGTTGTTGGCGCCGATCGGAATGCCCAGGTAGATGACCCCTTCGGGATCGGCGAAAAAGATGTAGCGAAGGCTGCGGCTCGATTCAAAGAAGCGCTCGGCCACCGCCGCCAGCTGCCGGTCGTTGCCCTCGGCCACCAGCGGGGTCACGTTGGCGGCGAGCAGCACCCCCAGGTCGCGGGCATAGCGGGTGTCGCTGTTCTTGGCGCCCTGCTGGATGCCGTTGAGGGCAAAGAAGGTGATGCCCGTCATCAGCAGGCTGACCACCAGGGTCGCCGCAACCAGCAACTTGGTCTGCAGGCTGAACTCGGCCCACCAGCGGGCCAGGGTCTGGATCCAGCCGCTCGTTTCGTTCGCCGCAGTGGCCGCAGTGGCCGCAGCGTCAGCAGCGGCAGGGGATTCGCTGCTGGTGCTGGTCATCGGTTCCTCACCTGATGGCCGATGTCGCGGCGCACGGTCATGCCGTCGAAGTGCACCTGGGCAAGTCCTGCATAGGCCTGGGCAAAGGCCGCATCAAAATCATCGGCCTGGGCCACCATCGCCAGCACGCGGCCACCGGCGCTGAGACAGGCGCCGCTGCCATCGCGCTGGCTGCCGGCGTGGAAGAGTTGCAGCGATCCCTGGCCGGCCTGATCGTCAGGCGACAGGTCGATGCGGATCGCATCGCCCAGGCGGGCGCTGAGTGGATAGCCCGCAGCGGCGGCGATCACGCAGGCACTGCAGCCGGGATGGATGGTGAGCGCGGGGGCCTGGTCCAGGCGGCCCTGGGCGCAGGCCAGCAGCACCGCCGCCAGCTCGGGACCCATCAGCGGCATCAGGGTTTCGCATTCGGGGTCCCCGAAGCGGCAGTTGAACTCGATCACGCTGGGGCCGCTGGCGGTGAGCATCAGCCCGGCGTAGATCACGCCGCGGTAGTCGATGCCCAGGGCCTGCAGGGCGGCCAGCGTGGGCTCCAGCACCTGTTGGCGCACCTGCTCCAGGCCGGCCTGATCGAGCAGGGGCGCAGGGGCGTAGGCACCCATGCCGCCGGTGTTCGGACCGGTGTCGCCCTCGCCGATGCGCTTGTGATCCTGGGCGGGGGGCAGCAGCACCATCCGCTGGCCATCACAGAGGGCAAACACCGACACCTCAGGGCCTTCGAGGATCTCCTCCAGCACCACGCTGGCGCCCGCAGCGCCGAAGCGGCCCGAGAACACCTCCTCCAGGGCGGCCCTGGTCTCGGCGATCGAGCTGGCGACCGTGACGCCCTTGCCGGCCGCCAGACCATCGGCCTTGACCACCAGGGGCTGGCCCACCGCTTCAACCTGGGCCAAAGCGTCCTCGAGGCTGCTGGCCGTCCAGTGGCGGGCCGTCGGGATCCCTGCCTCGACCATCAGGGCCTTGGCCCATTGCTTGCTGGCCTCCAGCTGGGCGCCGGCCGCTCCGGGACCGAACACGGCCACTCCGGCCTGCCGCAGGCTGTCGGCCAGGCCCGCGGCCAGCGGGGCCTCAGGGCCGACCACCACCAACTCGATCTGATGCTCCCGGGCCGCGTTCAACAGGGCTGCCTGGTCGTGTTCGGCGATGGGCAGCTGCTGGCAGCCCGTCAGGGCCTGGGTGCCGCCGTTGCCGGGTGCCACCCACACCTGCTCGACCCCGCTGCAGCGGGCCAGGGCCCAGCCCAGGGCGTTCTCGCGGCCGCCTCCCCCCACCACCAGGATTCGTCGTGGGGTTGTGCCAGGAAGCATCACGCCACTGCGCGCTTGAAATGCCATCCTCTCTAATGCCGGCCCTGCTGTCTCGATCGTGGTCAGGGGAGTGTTGCCCAACAACCTGCGCTGCACCCGTGGGCGGAGCCTGGCTGCGCTGGTTGCTGCAGCCGTGCTGGCGGGGATGCCGTCGTCGTGGGCGGCTGCGCCGCCATCGCCCAGACCCCAGGCCAGCCTGCAGCAGCTCGATGAGGCCTGTCAGGCGGCCCGCCAGCGCGGTGCTCTCCAATCGCTGCGGTTGCTGCAGCGCAACCTGCTGCAGGTGAGCCCAGCGCCACAGCCGCTGCCGGTGGTGCTGGCCAATGCCGATGCCCTGCTGCGCTGCGGAGCCCCGGATGGGGCCCTGGTGGTGCTCAACCGTTACAGCCCGGCTGCTGGAGCTGAGCAGATCCAATGGTCGATGCTGCAGTGGCGCGCCGCTGCGGCGGCCCTCGATCACCGGTTGGCTGCAGAGGCGCTCAGGCAGCTCGCGCTCGCGAGTGGGCGCAGCCTGGAAGCGTTGCAGGTGCCGGTTGGTCAGGATGCCAAGGGCCGCTGGCAGAACCAGATCGCCCTGGATCTGCTCGCCGGCCATCTCGATGCCCTGGGCCAGCGGCAGCAGGCTGCCCAGCTGCTGCTCTCCAGTCGCACCCCTGGAGTGGTGAGCGCCCAGCGCCTGGCCCAGGCCGTGGCCTGGGCTGGGGCGACGATGCCCCTGGAGGAGCGCCAACGCTGGCTGGAGAAGGCCCTCGATCAGGCGGCCGCCGCCGGGGCCTGGGGGCTGGCGGCGGCCTTGCTGGACCAGCAGCTGGCGCTGTTCGAGCAGCCTTCGCCCCAGCGCCTCAAGCTGGAGGAGCGTCGCCGTCGCCTGGGCCGGCGCCTTGACGACAGCCAGGCTGTCAATCCTGCAGCGGTGCGCTCTCCCCGTGATCCCGGCGGCCATGCCGCCGCCCCCCAACCATGAGCTCCTATCGCGTTGCCGAGCTGCTGCACGAAGGCAAGGCCAAGCGGGTCTTTGCCACCGACCGGCCGGATCTGGTGGCCATCGAGTTCAAGGACGACGCCACCGCTTTCAACGCCCAGAAGAAGGCCCAGCTGCAAGGCAAAGGCGCGCTCAACTGCCGCATCTCGGCGCTGATCTTTGAGCATCTCCGCGCCGCGGGCGTGCCCACCCACTACCTGGGGATCGACGGCGAGCGCTGGATGCTGGTGCGACCCGTGCGGATCGTGCCGGTGGAGGTGGTGGTGCGCAATCTGGCGGCCGGGTCCCTGTGCCGTCAGCTGCCGATTGCGCCGGGCAGCGAGCTGGATCCGCCGCTGCTGGATCTCTATTACAAGGACGACGCCCTTGGTGATCCACTGCTGACCGAAGCCCGGCTGCAACGTCTTGAACTGCTGACCGAGCCGCAGCGGCAGCGGCTCGAGCAGCTGGCCTTCGCGATCAATGCCGCCCTGATCAGCCTGTTTGATCGCTGTGATCTGCAGCTGGTCGATTTCAAGGTCGAGCTGGGCTTCACCGCCGATGGCGAGCTGGTGCTGGCCGATGAAATCAGCCCGGACACCTGCCGCCTGTGGGACCGTGGCCAGAGCGACAGCAACGACCGCATCCTCGACAAGGATCGCTTCCGCCAGGACCTGGGGGGTGTGATCGAGGCCTACGGGGAGGTTCTCAAACGGGTCCAGGGTGTGTGCCCGGAAGCCAGCATCTACGGGTAAGGTCAGCAGCATTTGCGGCTCAGCCGCGCTTCAAGGTTGATCTGATGGCCGGCGCCGCTTCAAAATTTTCGGCTGTCTTGCCCCTCATGGGGGTGGCGTTGATGGCTGGCCCGGCGGCACTGGCCCAGCAGCAGCCCAGCGCTCAGAGCGCACCCGCACCCGCAACGGCTCCCGCTCAGCAGACGGCTCCCGCGGCGCAGCAGCCTTCGGCGCAGCCCCAGGCTCCCGCCCAGCAGGAGCTTCCTTCCGGCCAGATCAATCCCTTCACCACGGCCCCGCTGAGCGGCAGCAGCGAGCCCAAGCCCGCGCCCGAACCCCGGGTTCAGATCGCCGAAGTGGTGGTGGCCGGTCTGGAGGGCCACCCTGAGCGTGAACGGCTTGAACTTGCGGCCTATGCGGCCATGGCGGTCACCCCCGGGTCCCGGGTCACCCGCAGTGAACTGCAGACCGATCTGTCGGCCATCTATGCCACTGGCTGGTTCTCCGATGTGCGCATCCAGCCTGTCGACAGCCCCCTCGGCGTGCGTCTGGTGGTCACGGTGGTGGCCAACCCGGTGCTCGAAAAGATCAGCCTCGATCCGGCGGATGCCAAGGTGCCGGCCCAGGTCGTCAACGACATTTTTTCGCCCGACTACGGCCGCACCCTGAATCTCAACACCCTGCAGCTGCGCATGCAGGAGCTGCAGAAGTGGTACGGCGATCAGGGCTACTCCCTGGCGAGGGTCACGGGCCCCACCCGGGTCAATCCCGATGGCACCGTCGAGCTGCTGGTGCGCCAGGGCACCGTTGCCGGGGTCGAGGTCAAGTTCGTCAATAAGGAGGGGGCCGACACCAACGACAAGGGTCAGCCGATCAAGGGCAAGACCAAGCCCTGGGTGATCACCCGCGAGATTTCACTGAAAGCGGGCGATGTGTTCAATCGCCGCAACCTGGAGGAGGACATCAAGCGGCTGTATGGCACCGGCCTGTTCAGCGATGTCAAGGTCACGCTCCAGCCACAGCCCACGGAACCGGGCACGGTCACGATCGTGCTCGGCATCGTTGAGCAGTCCACCGGCTCGCTTTCGGGTGGCCTGGGCTACAGCGGTGCCCAGGGTGTGTTCGGTCAGATCCAACTCAACGACAGCAACCTGCGCGGCAGGGCCTGGGATTTCGGCACCAACATCACCTACGGCCAGTACGGCGGCCTGATTGATCTCACCTTCACCGATCCCTGGATCAAGGGCGATCCCTTCCGCACGGCCTTCCGAGGCCGCGGCTTCATCAGCCGCGACGTGCCCCAGTCGTTTCAGAACTCCAATAACGGATCTTCAATAATCACGGCCAATAACTACAACATCGTCGCCATTCAACGGGCCGGGGTGAACCTGCAGCTTGTCCGACCGATGAATGGTCGAGATCCTTTTCGGAAGGAACCCTGGGCGCTGATCGTGGGCATCTCGGGCCAGCAGGCCGTGCCGATGAATTTCGCCGGCCAGGGTGCGGCATTCGGTCTGGCACCGAATCGATCTCTGGTCTGCCTCGCTTACAACTGCGCCAGCACCAACACCCTCTGGGGTCTGCGGGTGGCCACGACGATGAACCGGCTGAACGACTCACGCAATCCCACCAAAGGGGATTTCCTCAGCCTCAGCACGGAGCAATTCATCCCTCTGGGCAACAACTCGCCGGGCTTCAACCGCCTGCGGGCGGGTTACACCTACTACATCCCGGTGGAATGGTTGAAGCTCTACAAGGGCTGCCGCCCCAAACCCGGCGACACCAAGGACTGCAAGCAGGCCTGGGCCTTTCAGGTGAGCGCCGGCACCAACATCGGTCAGATCCCGCCCTACGAAGCCTTCTGCCTGGGTGGCGGTAACTCCGTGCGCGGCTACTACGACTGTGCCCTGGGTTCGGGCCGCAGCTTTGTTGAGGCCACGGCTGAGTACCGCTTCCCGATTTTCAGCATCATCAGTGGCGAGCTGTTCATCGATGGTGGATCTGCCCTCGGCAGCCAGAACCTCGGCGGCCTCTACGGCAATCCGGCGGCCCTGCTCGGCAAGCCCGGCAGTGGCTTCTCGGTGGGCACCGGTCTGATCATCACCACCCCCGTGGGCCCCCTGCGCCTGGAGATCGCCAGCCAGGATTTCACCGGCCAGTGGCGTTTCAACCTGGGTGTGGGCTGGAAGTTCTGATGCATAGCTGGCCCGCCGATTACAGCGGAGCCTGGACCCTGGCCCAGACCGTTGAGCGCTCTGGAGTCGGTCTGCACAGCGGGGCCCGCACCAGGGTCCGATTGGGGCCTGCTTCGCGTGATGGGTATTGGCTGGGCCGTCTTCAACAGCCCAGGGCACCGCTGCAGAGACTGTCCCCCGATCAGGTGGCTGAAACCCGGCTCTGCACGGCACTGCGGCTCGATTCAGGCCCCCTGGCCACGGTCGAGCACCTGTTGGCTGCACTGGCGGGCACTGGCGTGACCCAGGCCGAACTCTGGGTCGATGGCGAGGAGATTCCTTTGCTCGACGGCTCCGCCCTCGGTTGGGTGGAGGCGATTGCTCAGGCTGGCCTCGAGCACCTCGGCCCCCGCCCGGCACCCTGGCGACTGGCCGCGCCGATCACCGTGCAGCAGGGGGCCAGTTTTGCCACGGCGCTGCCGGCGTCAAGTCTGCTGATCGCTGCTGCCGTGGAGTATCCCCAGCCGGCGATCGGACGCCAGCTGTTGTCGCTTGAGCTGACACCGCCCACGTTCGTGCGCGAGATCGCCCCGGCCCGCACCTTCGGCTTCCGCGATCAGGTAGAGCAGCTGCGCGCGGCGGGACTGATTCAGGGCGGAGCCCTCGACAACGCGCTGGTGTGCGATGGCGATCAGTGGATGAACCCGCCGCTGCGCTTCGCCGACGAGCCGGTGCGCCACAAACTGTTGGATCTGCTGGGTGACCTGGCTCTGGCAGGCTTACCCGTGGCTCAGGTGTTCGCCTACCGCGGCTCCCATGGGCTTCATACCGCGTTGGCGGCTGCTCTCTCGACAGCCAGCAGCGCTTCCGCCGCTTCAGCTCCCTGAGGAGAGTGTCCCTTGTCTGACCCCGCCCCCGCCGCTCGCCATCCCGTGGTGCTCAGCAGCGAGCAGATCCAGGGTTTGCTGCCCCACCGCTACCCCTTTGCCTTGGTGGATCGGGTGATCGAGCACGTGCCGGGCGAGCGGGCCGTGGCCATCAAGAACGTCACCCTCAATGAGCCTCAGTTCATGGGGCATTTCCCGGGTCGGCCGCTGATGCCGGGCGTGCTGATCGTCGAGGCCATGGCCCAGGTGGGTGGCTTGATCGTGACCCAGATGCCTGATCTGCCCAAGGGGCTGTTTGTGTTTGCCGGGATCGATGGTGTGCGCTTCCGGCGACCGGTGGTGCCAGGAGATCAGCTGCGGATCAGTTGCACACTGCTGAGTCTCAAGCGCAAACGTTTCGGCAAGGTGCAGGCTGAGGCCACCGTTGACGGCGAGCTGGTCTGCTCGGGAGAGCTGATGTTCTCGCTCGTGGATTGAGGCGATGATGACCACCACGATGAACACCTCCATTCATCCGACCGCTGTTGTCGACCCCCGCGCTGAGCTTGCTGCCGGCGTGGAGGTTGGTCCGTTTGCGGTGATCGGCCCTGAGGTGCAGATCGGTGCGGGCAGTCGCATCGGTCCCCATGTGGTGATTGATGGTCGGGTGCGCATGGGCACCGGCAACCGCGTGTTTCCCGGTGCCTGCATCGGCCTGGAGCCCCAGGATCTCAAGTACAGCGGCGCCCCCACCGAGGTGGTGATGGGTGACGACAACACCATTCGTGAGTGCGTCACCATCAACCGCGCCACCGCTGACGGTGAGCAGACCCGGCTTGGCAATGGCAATCTGCTCATGGCCTACAGCCATCTGGGCCACAACTGTGATCTGGGCGATCGCATCGTGATCGCCAACGGCGTCGCCGTCGCCGGCCATGTCGTGATCGGCGATCGCGCCGTGGTGGGCGGCATGTTGGGCATTCACCAGTTCGTGCACATCGGCACCCTGGCGATGGTGGGGGGGATGAGCCGCATTGATCGCGATGTCCCGCCCTTCATGACCGTGGAGGGCCATCCTGGCCGGGTGAGAGGTCTCAACCGGATCGGCCTGCGCCGCAGCGGCCTCGCTGAGCTCGATGGCGGCGCCCAGCTCAAGCAGCTGCAAGAGGTCTGGAGTCAGCTCTACCGCAGCGATTGCGTGCTG
>VGPQ01000026.1 GCA_016882555.1 Cyanobacteria bacterium M_surface_7_m2_040 | reverse complement strand
TCAAGACCCTCTTCGGCCAGCAGGCGCAGGGCCTCACGCATGCCAAAGTTCATATTGACCGGAGCGGTGTGGTGGTACACCCGATCGCTGCCCCAGTACTGGTTGAGCAGGGTCACATCGAGGTACCAATTGGGCACCTTGCCGCTGCGGCCCATCATCTTGGCCTCAGCTCGCGGACCCATGGTGAAGGGACCCAGGCCGGGCGGGCAGCTGAGCCCCTTCTGGCTGCAGCTGTAGGCCAGGTCAACCTTCCAGTCATCCAGGAACAGCGGCACGGCCCCCAGGGAGGTGACGGTGTCGAGCAGCAGCAGGCAATCGTTGGCGCGGCAGAGATCGCCGATGCCGTCCATCGGCTGGCAAACGCCGGTTGACGTTTCGGCGTGCACCATCGCCAGGATCGTCGGCTTGTGGGTGTTCACCGCCTGCTCCAGCTCAGCCAGGCTGAAGGCCTCACCCCAGGGCTTCTCGATGGTGACCACGTTGGCCCGGTAGCGGCCGGCCATGTCGACCAAGCGCAGGCCGAAATAGCCCATCACCGCCACCAGCACCGTGTCGCCGGGCTCGATTGTGTTGGCCAGGGTGGCTTCCATGGCGGCACTGCCGGTGCCGCTCATCGGAATCGTGAGGCGGTTGTCGGTCTGCCAGGCGTAACGCAACAGCTCCTGCACCTCACCCATCAGCTCTACATAGAGGGGATCGAGGTGTCCGATGGGGGTGCGGGCCAGGGCCTCGAGAACGGTGGGATGGGCGTTCGAAGGTCCCGGGCCCAGCAGCAGGCGCGAGGGCGTGTTGATCGGCTCCAGGACGCGTCGGTGGCTGGAGTTGATGGGAAAGGGCACGGGAGAGGGCAGTGTGGCGGGTGAGCGTGATGCGTGCGGCGAGCCTAAAAGGCAGCTCAGCGAGCCCTCACGTTGGTGGCCGCGAGACCGCGGCAGAGATGCTCGAACGGGGCGCGCACCCAGCCACTCGCCACCGTGAGATTGGCCTCAGCAGCCTTCTCACACACCACATCGGCCAGCAGGGCGATGCTGCGCACCGTGGGACCGGTCGGCACCCCAAGACTCTTGTAGGTGTCGTCGAGACCGTTGAGCACGCGCTCATTGAGCATGGTGACGTCATCGGCCACCAGGGCGTAGCTGGCGTAGCGCAGGAAATAATCCATGTCGCGCAGGCAGGCCGACAGCCGGCGGGTGGTGTAGGCATTGCCACCTGGCAGGATCAGTTCCGGATCCGCCAACCACAGGCGCTGGGCCGCTTCCCGCACGATCTCAGCGGCATCCCGGTTGATCAGCTCAACCACCGCAAGGCGATCGGCTGCCTCGGCGTAGTAGCCGTTCATGCGGTCGATGGCATCCCGATCGAGGTAGCGACCGAGCTGGTCGTAGCGGCCGATCAGACCGGTGATGGCATCACGCATGACGGAACGAACGGGTCGTTTCTGTGCCTTGAAAGTAGCACCGTTGAAGCTGGAAGAACCAAGGCTGGGGCGGCGTTCTGGGCAATTTGACAGAAACGGTTACGCAAGCCGATGGCAGCGCCGCCAGCCTTGGTAAGCGGGAAAACGGTTACTACCGATACAAAAGCCAGGCCGGGGCTATCCGTACCTTCTCGCCCAAGCCGCTCAAGCCGCGGCATCATCCCCTTCCTGTGTCATGGCCAAAACAGCCCAAGACGTCCTGCGCATGATCAAGGACGAAGGGATCGAGCTGATCGATCTCAAGTTCGTCGACCTCCATGGCAAGTGGCAGCACCTGACCGTTTGCCAGGACCTGATCGATGCCGAAGCCTTCAGCAGCGGCGTGGCCTTTGACGGCTCCTCGATTCGCGGCTGGAAGGCCATCAACGAGTCGGACATGGCGATGGTGCCCGACCCCAACACCGCCTGGATCGACCCCTTCTACAGCCACAAAACCCTCAGCCTGATCTGCTCGATTCAGGAGCCCCGCAGCGGCAAGCCCTACAGCCGCTGCCCCCGTGCCCTGGCCCAGAAGGCCCTGGAGTACCTGGGCACCACCGGCATCGCCGACACGGCCTATTTCGGTCCAGAGCCGGAGTTTTTCATCTTCGATGACGTCCGTTACAAGAGCAGCAACGGCGGCTCCTTCTACCAGGTCGATTCGATCGAGGCCGCCTGGAACACCGATCGCGTCGAAGAGGGCGGCAACCTGGGCTACAAGGTGCTGCTCAAGGAGGGGTACTTCCCCGTTGCCCCCAACGACACCCTGCAAGACATCCGCAGCGAGATGCTGCTGACGATGGGAAGCCTGGGCGTGCCGATCGAGAAGCAGCACCACGAGGTGGCGACGGCCCAGCACGAACTCGGCATCAAGTTCGCTGAGCTGATCAGCGCCGCCGACAACGTGATGATCTACAAGTACGTGGTGCGCAACATCGCACGCAAGTACGGCAAGACCGCCACATTCATGCCCAAGCCCGTGTTTGCCGACAACGGCAGCGGCATGCACGTGCACCAGAGCCTGTGGAAGGGCGGCCAGCCGCTGTTCTTTGGGGAAGGCACCTACGCCAACCTGTCGCAGACGGCGCGCTGGTACATCGGCGGCCTGCTCAGGCACGCCCCCAGCTTCCTGGCCTTCACCAACCCCACCACCAACAGCTACAAGCGTCTGGTGCCGGGCTTTGAAGCGCCGGTGAACCTGGTGTACTCCCAGGGCAACCGTTCAGCGGCGGTGCGCATTCCACTCACCGGCCCCAGCCCCAAGGCCAAGCGCCTCGAGTTCCGCTCCGGCGACGCCCTGGCCAATCCCTACCTGGGCTTTGCCGCGATGCTGATGGCCGGAATCGATGGCATCAAGAACCAGATCGATCCGGGCGACGGCACCGACGTCGACTTGTTTGAACTGTCGGCCGAGGAGCTGGCCAAGATCTCGACCGTGCCCGCATCGCTCAACGGGGCCCTGGAAGCCCTCGATGCCGACAAGGATTACCTGCTCGCCGGTGGCGTCTTCACCGAGGACTTCATCAACAACTGGATTGCGCTGAAGTACGAGGAGGTGCAACAGCTGCGCCAGCGGCCCCACCCTCATGAGTTCACGATGTACTACGACGCTTGATCAGAAACCCTGATCAGCAGACCTGATCCGCCCAGAGCGGTGATCGCCGTTCTGCATGGCCCCCTCCTGCGAGGGGGCTTTTTGCTGAACCTTGGCGCTGCCAATCGCTGCTTGATCGATCAACCGTGACGCAACTGGGCGATGGCGGAGGTGTGCAAGTGCTTCTCCCGGGCCTGGCGCTGGGCCCAGGCCTGGAGTTGATGCACGGCGTCGCCACCGGGATTGGGATCGTGGTGATGGGTGATCTGGGCCAGCTGGGCCTCATGCAGCCGGCGATCGTGGGCGTGCTGCTGGGCCCATGCCTGAAATTCGGGGTCTGGCCTGGCGGGGGCGCCGCCGCTGGGGGAATCAACCATGGCAACAACCTCCAGGAATCCGTGAATCAAGCCTGACTCGTGCGCTGTAGCCGTTACTACAAAAAACGGGATCCTTAACAGTGAGGGTGCTCACGAACGGTCGCGACAATCCGTTGAAATGGGGGCTGTGATCCACCAAGGGGCACTGAGCTCAGCGCCCACCCTTGCTGCCATGGCCGATCTGCTCACCAAAATCGCCTACCAGACCATGCAGCAGGGCAAAGGGCTGCTGGGCCTGGTGCACAAGGAGACCAGCACCCGACTGATGACCCTGGTCGCCCCGGAAGGGTCACCCAAGACCAAGCCCGTGTCGGCGGAGCTGTTTCGCCAGATCAAGGCGGCGATGGACCGCCTGCAGCAGATCGACTGGGAAGAAGCCGAACGGGGGCTGTATCCGACCTCGCTGTTGTTTGACGCCCCCTGGCTCGACTGGGCCGCCCGCTACCCCCTGGTGTGGCTGGACACGCCGCGCAGCTGGAACCGGCGGGTGGAGCGCAATGTGCGCGACCTGCCCCGCGACATCGACCCGCAGGCCTATCCGGAGTACTACCTGCAGAACTTTCACCACCAGAGCGACGGGTACCTGAGCGACACCTCGGCCTCGCTCTACGACCTGCAAGTGGAGATCCTGTTTAACGGCAACGCCGATCCGATGCGGCGGCGGGTGCTGGCACCTCTGCTGCAGGGGCTTTCCGGTTTTGGCGAGCGACCGGCCACCCAGCTGCGGGTGCTGGATGTCGCGGCTGGCACAGGTCGCACCCTCAGACAACTTCGCGGGGCCCTGCCCCAGGCCCAGTTGGTGGGCTTGGACCTCTCCCATGCCTACCTGCGCCAGGCCAATCGCTGGCTGAGCCAGCTGCCCGGTGAACTGCCCCAGCTGGTGCAGGGGAACGCCGAGGCGATGCCCTTCGCCGACGCCAGCATGCAAGGGGTGACCTGCGTGTTTCTGTTGCATGAACTGCCGGCCGAGGCCAGGCAGAACGTGATCAATGAGTGTTATCGGCTGCTGGAGCCCGGTGGCGTGCTGGTGCTGGCTGATTCGGTGCAGCTGGCTGATTCCCCGCAGTTTGAGCTGGTGCTCGACAACTTCCGCAAGGCTTTTCACGAGCCGTACTACGCGGATTACATTCGCGACGACATCGAACTGCGCCTGCAGCAGGCTGGCTTTGCATCCATCAGTGGGGCCACCCACTTCATGTCGCGGGTGTGGCAGGCGCGCAAACCACGCTGAGCTCAGCGCCCCAACCACCAGGCCAGCACCATGCCGGCCCCACCCCAACGCAGGATCAGCCAGAAGCGCTCGCCCTCGGCGGCCACCCGCAACCCCTGCGGCAGTGGATCCAGCAGCCGTTGCGCCAGCGCAAGGCGCTGGCGGTGGCGCCGCGCCGCGACGCCGGTGGCCCCGCGGGCCTGGCCGGGCAGAGCGAGCACGCCGGCGAGTTGGTGCAGCACCCCCCCCCGGTGTGACACGCCACGTTCCTGTTCACGCCCCAGCATCCGAGACCATCGTGCTGACGCCAGGATGGCGCAGGCCACTGGCAAGGACAGACGCGTGAGCGACCGGCAACAGGACTGGCCCAGCGAGGCCCTAGACACAGCGGTACAGCTGCAACGGCAGCTCAGCATTGGCGAGCGCGACTGGCATCGGCTCAAGGCCCAACGCCCGCGCCGCGCTGCCGAACAGCTTGCCGCCGCCCTGGTGCAGCTGCTGAGCGGGGATCAACCGGGCGCCCCCCAGTCGACCCCCGCCCGCCAACGTGCCCTGGAGCTGGTGGAGCATGCCGAGCGCTGGCTGAGGGCCGAGATCAGCGACCCCGGTTGCGCCACTCACCGCCGCCGCGCCAATGACACGACGACGCCCGAAGAACGGCTGACCGCGAGCTGAAGCCGATTGCCGCGGCGGCTCCAACGCACATCGTCGAAGCAGTGGTGGATCAGGAACAGGCCCCGTCCTGAGCGGGCATCACAGCATTCGGGCAGGCAACCGATGCGCTCATCCTGAGGGAGCCCGGGCCCCTCATCCTGCACCTGCCAAATCCACCAGTTGGGGGATTCGATGCGGCGGATGCGCACGCACTTGTCGGGGTCGCAGCCATTGCCATGACGCACCGCATTGACCAGCGCCTCCTGCAGGCCCAACTGCAGGCGGGCCTGCAGTTGATCACAGCCCACCGGCTCCAGCAGCAGGTCAATCAGCGCCGTCAGCTGCAACGTTGACGGGGTGATGAAGTCTGACCAGCGCAGGGTCGTCACCGGGCCGGTAGGGCAGCCATGGTTTGACCCTAGACCTCCGCCCGGCACGGGCCCCAGCCGACCCCAGGAGCTACAAGCGCTGGCGCAGGCCTGGATGGTTGAGAACGGCATCCATCAGGCGCACGCCGCGCAGTTGGTTGATCAGGGGCATGTGCCCCTCGGGAGCCGTGAGCGACCAGGTGAAGGAGCCGGGATAGCGGGTCCAGAGACCGGCCTGTTTCCAGCCGATGCGGGGCCAGAGGCGATCCCAGCGCCCGTCGCAGCTGCGCAGCAGCCGCGCCTGCACCGAGAAGCCGAAGCGACCGCGGGAGTAGACCACCCAGAGACGATCGAGGCTCTGCAGATCGAGTGCCGGCATGGGGGGCACTTCGCTGTAATAGACATATCCGCGCCGTTCGGCCGCCTCACCGGCGAGCTGCCGCAACAGCGCACTGGTGAGGCGGTCGGCCTCCTCGAAGGCCAGCTCCGCCAGGGCGCGTTGCAGGGGAAGGAGGTCAAGGCCTGCGGCACTGTCAGCCTGCAGCCAGCCGTGCGGATGGCGCTGCCACCAGTGCTGCTGCTGCTCGGCACTGGATCCCATCAGCCACAGCTGAATCAGGAAGCCACAGGCCCAGTCGTCACCGGCACGGTCAAAACGCTCCAGCGCGGCAGGGATCAGGTTCAGGAGGTCGTCACGGCGCTGCTCGAGCTGGGGCACCAAGGTGCGACGCTGACGCTCGGAGGCAGCGATGAAACGATCCAGCAACTGCTCGGCGCTGACGCTGGCAGCCGGTGGGCCGGAGAGCATGGAAGCGTTGGGAAGGCCAATCTGGGCCCACTATGTCAGCTGAGACCCTGCCACCAAGACCACTGCCGAGCAACGCGCAGCCGGCCGTGAGCCGCTTTCTCGAGCAGAACGGGCCCCTGGTCGACGTGCGCAGCCCGTCGGAATTCGCCCAGGGGCATCTGCCTGGGGCCATCAACCTGCCGCTGTTCGGCGATGACGAACGCGCTGCCGTCGGCACTCTCTACAAGCAGCAGGGGCGCCAGCAGGCCGTGCTGCAGGGGCTGGCGCTGGTGGGGCCGCGGCTGGAGGCCATGGCGCAGCAGCTGCTGGCGCTGGCCACGCCCCATGCTGGCCGCCTGCGCCTCTACTGCTGGCGCGGGGGAATGCGCTCAGCCAGTGTCGCCTGGCTGGCCGGCACGGTCGGCCTCCAGAGCCAGCTGCTGCCTGGTGGCTACAAGGCCTTCCGCCGCTGGACCCTGGCGCAATTTGAGCAGCGCTGGCCGCTGCTGCTGCTGGGAGGGCGCACCGGCAGCGGCAAGACCGATCTGCTGCTGGCACTGCGCCAGCAGGGCGCGGCGGTGATTGATCTGGAAGGTCTGGCCCACCATCGCGGCAGCAGTTTCGGTGGCCTGGGGCAGCAACCCCAGCCCAGCAGCGAGCACTTCGAGAACAGGCTCGCCATGGCGCTTCAGAGCCACGTCGGCCTGGCGCCGATCTGGCTGGAGGCCGAAAGCGCCCAGGTGGGTCGCTGCCGCATCCCGGCAGGGCTCTGGCGCCAGATGCAGCAGGCCGCGGTGGTTGAGCTGCAACGGCCCTGCGCAGAGCGGGTGCAGCGGCTGGTGGTCGTCTATGGCAGCCAGGACGGCGCCGAACTGGCGGAGGCCACCCGGCGCATCGCCAAACGGCTGGGCCCCCAGCGCACGGCCCTGGCGCTGGAATGCATCGCCGCGGGAGACATGGCCGGAGCCTGCCGGCAGATGCTCGACTACTACGACCGCTGCTACGACCATGAGCTCAAGACCCGCACCAGCAAACCGCTGCTGGTGATCGAGGGCAGCGGCCAGAGCGAGGCTGCCCTGGCTGCCCAACTCTGGCCTTGGCAGCAAGGACGCGCCTGGCGCCTCGATTAGCATTGCCCTTTACGGATCGGTCATGGCCGCTGCTATCCAGTTCTTCCGCGGCGTCGATGAACCGGTCGTGCCCGACATCCGCCTGACCCGCTCCCGCGACGGCCGCACCGGCCAGGCCCTGTTTGTGTTTGAGCAGCCCGAAGCCCTCGCCCCAGAGACCATGGGTGACATCACCGGCATGTTCCTGGTCGACGAGGAGGGCACCCTGGTGACCCGCGAGGTCAAGGCCCGCTTTGTCAATGGCAAGGCCAGCGCCCTGGAATGCACCTACACCTGGAAGAACAACGAGGATTTCGACCGGTTCATGCGCTTTGCCCAGCGCTATGCCGAGAGCCATGACCTCGGCTTCAGCGGCAGCCAGGGTGAGGCTGATCAGGGCGACGCAGCCGAGGCCGACTGAGCGGAGGCCGGCTAGATGAAACTGGGGCATTGGCTGGGGCTGCTCGCCCTACTGGCGGCAACCGTGCTTCTGTGGAGCCTGCGCGAGAGCCTGATTCACCTGTTTGCAGCGGTGGTGCTGGCCACCGCCCTCTGCACCCTGGTGGGCTGGGTGCGCAGCCGGCTGCAATGCCCCCGCCCGCTCGCCCTGCTGATCAGCCTGGCGGTGGTGGCGCTGCTGCTGGGGATCATCGCCACGGCGGTGATCCCGCCGTTTGTGGGCCAGTTTTCCCAGCTGATCAACAAGCTGCCCGAAGCTGCCAGTGAACTGATCCGTCTGCTGCGGGGGTCAATGGCGACCGTGAGCCAGATGCTCTACGGCCGCAACGATGCCGCAATCAGTTGGCTGAGGGAGAGCCTCAGCAACCCCCCAGATCTGGGAGGAAGCGCCGGCCGGTTGCTGGGCCTGGCGGGCAATCTCGGCAGCGGCCTGCTGCAAACGTTGTTTGTGCTGGCCGTGGCGCTGATGATCGCCGCCCAGCCGGCGGCCTACCGCGAGGTGGCCGTGCTGTTGGTGCCCTCCTTCTACCGCCGACGCTTTCGCCAGGTGCTGACCGATTGCGGCGATGCCCTGAGCGCCTGGGTGGTGGGCGTGGCATTGAGCTCCCTGTGCGTGGGTACCCTTGCCGCCATCGGCCTATCGCTGCTGGGGGTGAAGCTGGTGGCGGCCAATGCCGTGCTGGCGGGGCTGCTCAACGTGATCCCCAACGTGGGACCGACGCTGAGCACGGTCTTCCCCATGTCGGTAGCACTGCTCGACAGCCCCTGGAAGTCGCTGGCGGTGTTGCTGCTCTACGTGGGCGTGCAGAACCTGGAGAGCTATGTGATCACCCCCTCGGTGATGCACCACCAGCTGCGCCTGCTGCCCGGGCTCACGCTCACGGCCCAGCTGCTGTTTACCGTGCTGTTCGGGCCGTTGGGCCTGCTGCTGGCGCTGCCGCTGGCGGTGTGCGTGCAGGTGATCGTGCGCGAGCTGGTAATCCGCGACATTCTTGATCCCTGGAAACGCCAACGATCCCAGCAATGAACGCCCGCACCGTGCTGGGGGCCCTGGCCCTGATCGTGCTGGCGCTGCTCACCTGGGAACTGCGCTGGGTGCTGCTGGTGCTGTTTGGCGCTGTGGTGCTGGCGGTGGCCCTCGACGTGCCGATCACGGCGGTGCGGCGGCTGCTGCCCCTCAACCGACCCGCCGCACTGGTGCTGGTGCTGGTGGTGGGAGTGCTGCTGGGCTCGTTGCTGATCCAGCAGCTGCTGCCGGAACTGATCGATCAGGTGCGCCAGCTGGGCGACCTGCTGCCGCAACTGCTGCAGCGTGTCGATCAACTCAGCCGCGGCGTCAACTGGTTGCCCAATCTGGAGCGCGGGCTGCTCGACGGATCGCTGTGGCAGCGGCTGCAACCCCTGGGCGGCCAGCTGCTGGGGTTTGCCGGTGGAGCGGCCAGCACCACGGTGCAGTTGCTGCTGATGCTGCTGCTGGCCGTGCTGCTGGCCCTCGATCCCAGGGCCCACCAGCGCCTGATCGTGGCCGTGACCCCAAGCTTCTACCGCAAGCAGATGCAGGCGCTGCTGGGCCACTGCCGCAGCGCCCTGGGGGGCTGGCTCGCCGGCATGACCATCGCTGCCGTGAGTGTCTTTTTGCTCACCTGGGCCGGTTTGGCCCTGCTCAAGATTCCGCTGGCCCTGCTCAGCGCCCTGGTCTGCGGCCTGCTCACCTTCGTGCCCACGATCGGGCCCACGGCAGCCACCCTGCTGCCGCTGGCGGTGGCGTTGCTTGTGTCACCGGGGGCGATGGTGCAGGTGCTGATCCTGAGGCTGGCGCTGCAGAACCTCGAAGCGTTTGTGATCACGCCGCTGCTTCTCAGCCACACGGTGAATCTGCTGCCCACGGTGGCGCTGATGGCCCAATTGAGCCTGGGAGCGCTGCTGGGACTGCCCGGGGTGCTGCTGGCCTTGCCCTTGGTGGTGGTGCTGCAGGTGATCTTCCAGCAGGTGGTCATCAAGGACGTGATGGACC
>VGPQ01000025.1 GCA_016882555.1 Cyanobacteria bacterium M_surface_7_m2_040 | reverse complement strand
CATCAACGACTTCGATGAAACCCATCCCGGGCCCTTCGAGTGGGATGTGCAGCGCCTGGCCGCCAGTGTTGTGTTGGCCGCCCGCAGCCTGGGGCTCAGCGAGAAGCAGCAGAGCAGGGTCTGCCGCCGCACGGTGCGTGCCTACGGCGAGGCCATGGCGGAGTTTGCCGCCATGGCCCAGATCCCGATGTGGGTGGCACGCCTACCGCTGGAGCGGTTCATCGATGAGCGCGCCAGCGCCAGCTTCCGCACCCACCTGCGCAAGGTGACAGAGGCCGCCCTGCACAGGGACAGCCGCCAGGCGGTGCGCAAACTGTGCGAAGCCGATGGCAGCGGTGCGCTGCGCTTTTGTCATCAGCCGCCACTGATCTGGCGCTTCGATGCCCTCGACCCAAACTGGCTGGCGGGCATGGACTGGCAGGACTGGACGCAGACCATGCTGCGCAGCTACGTGGGCTCCATGTCCTCCACCATGCAGCACCTGCTGGGGCTGTACCAGCTCAGCGATTCCGCCCTCAAGGCGGTGGGCGTGGGCTCCATCGGCACCCGCTGTGCCGTCGGCCTGTTCGTGGGGCCGCACCCGGACGACATCCTGGTGCTGCAGGGCAAGCAGGCCGAGCCCTCCGTGCTGGCCCCGTATGTGAACCAGCCCGCACCGGAGCACCAGGGGCAACGGGTGGTGGAGGGGCAGCGGTTGCTGCAAACCGCCAGTGATGCCTTTCTGGGGTGGGCCACCAACCCCGCCGGTGATCACATCTATGTGCGTCATTTTCGCGATTGGAAGGCCTCGGTGGATGTGGCCCAGCTGGACGGCGATGGCCTCAAGGACTACGGCAAGCTCTGCGGCTGGACGCTGGCCAAGGCCCACGCCAGGGGCGGCGACCGCCGGGCGATGGCTGCCCACATCGATGACCCGAGGCGCTTTGCCCAGGGCGTTCTGGAGCAGGCGATCCAGCACGCGGATCTGGCCGAGGCCGACCATGCCTGTTTTGCCCATGCCATCAGCCAAGGCCAAGAACCCGCCGCCCTGGTGCTTTAGACCCTCGCCCCCTGTTCAAGGCGCTGCTGCCGGTGGCCGATCACCAGTAGCAGCAGGCTGATCGCGCCGAGCAATCCCACCAACAGGGCTGTGGTGAGCATGGTGCCCGCCAGGCCACTGGCGTAGGTGTCGCGCATCAGCTGAACGGCCTGAGCCGTCAGGCCTTTGGCGTGGCTCAGTCGGCCGCTGGCCAGTGCCGCCCGCACCTTGGCTTCGAGTTCGGAACTCCAGGCAACTGTGGAGCCCAGCTTCAGCACCTGTTCATGCAGGTTGGCAGAACCAAAGCCATTCACCAAGGCCCCGCCGCCGGCGAAACCCAAAGCGAAGCCAAACTGCCCGGTGGTGGTGCGAAAGGCCGTCACCGGGCCGAGCGAGCCCGGTGGGGCTTCCTGCACGAACAGCGCCGCCTGGGGAACGATCACGAAAGCCAGGCCACTGCCCACCAGCACCATCGGGATCACCAGGGAGCCGTAGGAACTGTCGGCGCGGATGGCGGCAAACCACAGCAGCCCCAAAACGAGAGCCACGATGCCAACAGCCATCAGCTGGGTGGTGCGGCGACCGGGGCGCATCAGCCGGCCGGCCGGCACAGCGACCACAGCAGAAGAGACGAGTAGGGGGAGTTGGGCTAAGGCCACTTGCGCGGTGCTGAAGTGCTGCACCAGCTGCCAGAAATTGCTCGTTTGCAACTGCACCACGGCCCAGGCGATGTTGCTGGCGATGCCGATCACGATCGCTGCCGCGAAGCAACCACGCCGGTAGAGCGCAACCGGGAAGATCGGCTCCTGGCTGTGGCGCTCGATCAACAGATGAACGCCGAACAGCACCACCCCAGAGAGGGTGGGCACCAGGAACTGCGGCAAGCTCAAGCCCTGGATGGCGTGACTCACTCCGCTCAGGAAGAGCACCATCGCGGCCGCGATGCTGATCAGCCCTGGCCAATCGGGCCTGAGCTTGGTGTCGGCGGGCATCGGAGGCAACAGCAGCCGCAGCCACGGCAGAGCGAGCAGCGTCAGCAAGGGCACCAGGCCGAGGGCCAGTCGCCAGCTGCTGTTGGCCAATAGCCCTCCCAACAGCGAGGCGGTGATAAAGCCAGCAATGGTCCAGAGGTGCCACACGCCCAACGCCTTGCCGAGCTGCTCGGGACGGCTCACGGCGCTCACGGCTGCAAACGACAGCACGAGCACACCGCCCACAGCGATGCCGGGCCAGGGCGCACCCAGCAGAAACAGGCCCGCATGGGGCGCCGCCATGGCGAGGCCATCGCCGGCCATCGCCAAGAGCAGGGCGCCTACCAACACCTGACGGCGCTCCAGGCGATCCCCCAGAAAGCCCATCAAGAGCACGGTGGCCGCCTGAGCCAGGGTGGAGAGGCTGGCGGCCAGGGCCAACGTGGGGCCCTGCATCGCCAGGGATTGGCCGGCCTTCACCAGGGCGGTGTTGGCCACGCTCGGGTCGATCAGTTGCAGGCTGGCCAGCACACCGAGGAAGGGCACCGCCAGGGGACTAGGGGATTCGGCGCTCAAGGTTCAAGATTTTGCGGTGCAGGATTAATCCGGCTGGCACAGCTGTAATGAGATTGGAAACCAGAACAGGTCCATCGCCAGAGACCAAGCCAAACAAGGCCCAGATCACAACGCCTGAGGTGAACATCACATACATCCCAAGCGAGATGCCAGAGGTGTCATGGGTCCGCAGGGTCTGGACGGCCTGGGGAAAGAAGCTTGATGTGGTCAGGATTGCAGCGACATACCCCAGGGCATCAGTCGGCGAAACATTCACGGCGAAGCAGTAAAAGTGCTGTCATTGTCCCATGCGATCAGCTGATGAATGCAGTTTGCGAATGCAATGTGCGGCCCGCTCGCCATGAACGGCTGCAAGAAGCACGCAGAACGATCCCATTGGCTGAGCAAGGAAAGTCTCAGCGCGCGCTGGTCTGTGCTTCAGGCACGGACCCCGTACCGCCTTGGGCCAGACGAATCTCCTGGGTGTTGGCGGCGAAATAGTGGATCAGATTCACCACCAAGCCGCTCCAGCCGGTCTGGTGGCTGGCACCAATGCCGGCTCCATTGTCACCATGGAAGTATTCGTAAAACAGCAGATGATCCTTCCAATGGGGGTCATGCTGGAAGGTCTGCTGGCTGCCAAAGACTGGCCTGAGACCCTCGGCATTGCGCGTGAAGATGGACACCAGTCTGTGCGCGAGTTGCTCGGCAACCTCATAGAGATTCATCGTCTGGCCGCTGCCTGTTGGGAATTCAACCTTGAAGTTGTTGCCGTAATACGTGAAATAGACAAGCAAGGCGCGAATAATCATGACGTTGACGGGCATCCAGATCGGGCCGCGCCAGTTGCTGTTGCCGCCAAACAGTCCTGAATCCGACTCGGCTGGCAGGTATTGCACAACGTACTCCTGCTGGTTGTGGACAAAGCGATAGGGGTTGCGTTCATGCCGCTTTGAGATTGAGCGAATGCCATGCTCGCCCAGAAACTCATCGGGATCGAGCATGATCGTCAGCACACGGCGAAGATTGGTTTCATCCAGTGCTGACATCATGTGCCGCCCAGCGTGGCCCTGGAGTCTGAGGTCGTGGTGGGAGAAGGGCTTGCCCGGGTATCTGGCTCGAAGTTGATCGAGTAATTCGTCAAGTTTGCATTGCTCCATGACGTCTGGCTCGAACACATGCACGGCACACAAGGGAATGAGCCCCACCATGGATCTGACCTTCAGCCGTGTTGAGCTGCCGTTGCTTTTGCGAAAAACATCATAGAAGAATCCATCCGCTTCGTCCCACATGCTCGCGCTTGCATTGCGATTGGTCATCGCGGTGGCGATGGCGAGAAAGTGCCTCACGAACTTGGCCGGATAGTCGACATAGGTCTCATCTTTCTTGGCGAGTTCAACGGCGATTCGCGCCATGGTCTGGGCATAGAATGCCATCCACGCCGTGCCATCGGCTTGCTCGAGGCTGCCGCCCATTTCGGGAGACTCCGTGCGGTCAAAAATGCCAATGTTGTCGAGGCCGAGAAAGCCTCCTTGAAACACGTTGTTTCCTTGGGCATCTTTACGATTGAGCCACCAGGTGAAGTTGATCAGAAGCTTGTGAAAGCTTTGCTTCAGCCACTGGAAATCCGCTTGGCCGCTGAGGGCCTTATCGGTTAGGTATGTGTGATAGGTAGCCCAGGCGTGAACCGGCGGATTCACATCGCCAAAGTTCCATTCGTAGGCGGGAATCTGCCCGTTGGGGTGGAGATACTGGCTGCTCAGCATCAAGCTGAGCTGCTGCTTGGCGAAGCTCGGGTCGATAAAGGCAAATGTGTTGGCGTGAAAAGCGAGATCCCAGGCCGCGTACCAGGGATACTCCCACTTGTCGGGCATGGAGATCACATCACAGTTGTTCATGTGATGCCATTGCTTGTTTCTGAAATCCTGTGCTTGATCACCAGCAAGCGGGTCAACGCCGCGCTGCTGCAGCCAGGACGCAATGTCGTAGTTGTAGAACTGCTTCGACCACAACATACCCGCCATCGCTTGCCGGAACACCAGCTGTTGCTCATTGCCTAATCCTGCAGGCATGACCCTGGCGTAGAAGTCGTCGCAGTCTTGTTTTCTCTGATCCAGGATCCGATCAAAGCTTTGCCCTGCAGCATGCTCCTGCGTTTGGGACGTTGCCTTCGTCAGCCTTAACTGGATGGTGCTGGAGGCATGGGCGCCAATGGTCAGGTTGTAGATCGCGGCTGCTTTGCTGCCCTGCTGGGCTGGGTTGACAGCAGCAGTCTCACCATGGACCACATAGCGGTGGATGCCGCACTTTGTGTAAGGGGATTGGTTGGGACGTTGGAACAGGAGCTCTGTGTTCGTTTCGTTTTCCGTGAATACCAGTTCATCGACCCCTTGGCAGTGGAGTGAAAAATCACCAAGCTCGGGATGGCTCGCCTGCAGCCCTGTTTGCGCTGGGTCGGCCTTGATTGAGGGTTTCGGGCTGCTGCCCTGATCCCATGTGTTGCGGAACCAGAGGGTTGGCAGCACGGCAAGCTTGGCCGTTTGCGCAGAGCGGTTGTGGACCGTGATCTGGATCAGCAGATCTTCGGGATCGGCTTTGGCGTACTCGACTTCAACATCGCAGTATTCATTGTTGTCAAAGATGCCTGTGTCGATCAGTTCGTATTCCTGCTCATAGCGTGATCGTGCTTTGTTGGTGACAACCAGGTCATCGTAGGGGTAGGCATTGAGCGGATATTTGTAGAGGTAACGCATGTAGGAATGCGTTGGCGTTGAATCCAGGTAGTAATAGTATTCTTTGACGTCTTCGCCATGGTTTCCTTCGCTGTTGGTGAGGCCAAACAGCCGTTCCTTGAGGATCGGATCCTTGCCATTCCAGAGTGCTAAAGCGAAGCACAGCAGTTGGCGGTCATCGCTGATGCCGGCCAGGCCGTCTTCGCCCCATTGGTAGGCGCGCGATCGGGCCTGATCGTGGCTGAATGACTCCCAGGCATTGCCATCGTGGCTGTCGTCTTCGCGCACCGTGCCCCATTGCCGTTCGCTCAGATAGGGGCCCCAGCGTCTCCATGGCTTGTGGCCGTTGTTGGCCTCTTCCAGGCGCTGGTGCTCAGCCGAGAGCGTGTTGAGCGATGAAGCCAGAGCCTCGGTCATGGTTGGTGGCCGCTGCGCAGATCAGGCCTCCTTCAACCTAGGAGAAGCTTGTGATCAAGGCAGGAGTTGCACCCGCTCGAGCTGTCATCCATCGGTGCAACCGTCGTGGCCCTGGTCGTAGGTCGTGGTGGTGAAGCGGCCCTGCCAGCAATTCGGCAGCTCAGCCAGGAGCTGCACGGCATAGGGGTGACGTTGAGCCTGCCGTTCGATCGTGTGGGCCCCTTCTAGCCGCTTGTCGCCGATCGAACCGGAGCTCGCCCGGCAGATCGAACCCCACCGTTGGCCTCGTCATTGGTTCGGCTCGAGGTTGAACATCGCAAGGGCCTGACGGCGCAGCCGGCCGTAGGCGATCACCTGCACTACAATGTGGTGCATGAACAGTCGTTCGCTGACCATCCGCCTCGACGAGGGGCTCGAGCAGGAGCTGGAAGCCGCCTGCGAGCAGACCGGGCGATCCCGCGGCGAGATTGTGCGTGACGCGCTGCGTCGTCAGCTGCAGTTGATGCGTTTTGAGCATCTGCGCCAACAAGCGCTCCCCTTCGGCGAGGCGGCCGGTTGGTTGACCGATGACGACGTGTTCGCGGCCATCTCCTGAGCGGTGTGCGTGTTTTCTTCGACACCAACGTGTTGGTGAGTGCCTTTTTGGCCCGCGGCCTCTGCGCTGACCTCCTCCGACTGGTGCTCAGCGAGCACACCCTGGCGACCAGCGAAGTGGTGTTGGCTGAGTTGCGCGATGTGCTCAGCCGCAAAGGTCGTCTGCCCTTGCCGCAGATCGAGGCCATCGAGACGTTGTTGCGCGACAGGCCCGTGGCTCCCTGGCCCCAGCACACGCTTGAGTTGGGGTTGGTGGATGGGGATGATGAGTGGGTGCTGGCCAGTGCGGTCCTGGCCGAAGCTGATTTGTTTGTGACAGGCGATCAAGGCGTCCTGGCCTGCTGCAACCCGCCCTTGCCAGTGCTGAACCCGCGGCAGTGCTGGGAGCGGCTCAGACCTTCGCGATGATCGCTGGCAATGGCCAGCACACGCACCCTCAACGCCGCCAATCTCGAACAGCTCGGCGCCGCGGCGTTGGCGGAGCTGCTGATTGAGGTCAGCAGCGGCAATGCCGTGATCCAGCGGCGGTTGCGGTTGGCCCTGGCGGCTGCCGATGGCGCCGCCGTGGCCGCTCAGGAGGTGCGCAAGCGCCTGGCGGCCATCGCCCGCTCCACCACCTTTGTGGATGCGCGCAAGCGCAAGGCGCTGCTGGCCGATCTGCAGGCCCAGCGCCAGGCGATCAGCGGCCCGATTGCGGCCGCCGATCCGGCCCAGGCCTGGCAACTGCTGCTGCGCTACCTGGAGCTGGCCGATGGCGTGCTGGAGCGCAGCTCCGATGGCACCGGCGCCCTGGCCGGGGCGTTTGCCGACGCTCTGGACAACCTGGCGCCGCTGGCTGCAGCGGCAGGGCTCAAGCCCGAGGCCCTGGTGGAGCCGGTGATCGAGCTGATCGCCGCCAACGGCTACGGCCAGTTCGACGACCTGATCCCGGCGGTGGCGCCAGCCCTGGGTGAGCCGGGGCTCGTTGCGTTGCAGCGCTTCTATGAGGACAACGGCGGACCCGACGCCACCCTGGTGCTGCTGCAGATCGCCGAGCTGCGCGGTGACGTCGACGCCTACCTGGCCCGCTTCACCCCCAGGCAGCTGGCCCAGCCCTTGGTTGCGGCCGAGGTGGTGCCGCTGCTGCTTGAGGCCGGCCTGGCCGAGCAGGCCCTGGCCCTGCTCGATGGCGCAGCCGCCAATGTGGGCGATTGGCAGGCGCTCGACTGGGGCGAGGCCCGCATCGCCGTGCTCGAGGCGTTAGGGCGCCGAGACGACGCCCAGCAGCAGCGCTGGGACCTGTTTGGCCGCTGCCTGTCGATCCCCCATCTGCGGGCCTACCTGCAGCGGCTCGACGACTTCAGCGACGCCGAAGCCGAGGAGCAGGCCCTGCAGATTGCAGCCAAGCACACGAAGCGGCTGTCTGCGCTGGCGTTTCTGGTGCGGTGGCCGGCGCTGCCGCGGGCGGCGCGGCTGGTGCTCGAGCAGCGCGAGTGTTGGCACGGCGACGCGTTTGAGGTGTTGGCCCCGGCAGCCGAGCGCCTGGGGGCCGGCCACCCCCTGGCGGCCACGGTGCTGCTGCGGGCGATGGTGGGGTTCGCCCTGCTCAACGGCCGCTCGAGCCGCTACCGCCACGCCGCCGCCCATCTGCAGAGCTGTGAGCGGTTGGCGGCCGAGATCGATGACTGGCAAGGCATCGAGAGCCACCCCAGCTACCTGGGCCGGTTGCGGGACACCCATGGCCGCAGCTGGAGCTTCTGGCAGCTCGTCGAACGTTGGGCTAGACCAGGCAGCACTGTGATCACGTCGACCGATGCGACTTGCACTTGCGCTCCCTTTGGCCGCTGCCGCTGCACTGCTGGCCAGCCTGGGCTCTGGTGCGCAGGCCCAGAGCATGATGGATCAGATCATCTTCAGCAAATGTTCAGCGGCCATGAACGCTGATTATCAGAAAGCCGGCAAAACCCCACCCGATGGCATGGTGCAGAAAACCTGCAATTGCGTGGTGACAACGATGGATCAGACCCACAACATTGACCTAGCCAAACAGACCTGTACCAAGCAGGCCATGCAAGGAAGCTGATGCGCTCGAGCTAGAGCTCGTTGTACTTCAGCAGCGGCCCGAGCTCGGCGATGCAGTGCCTCCCGAGCAGCTCGCGCAAGAAATACAGCAGCGACACCTGAAAACAGACCATGGCTGCCATGAAGGTGGCAGCCACAAAAAAGCTGACGTGACTCCCGCTAAGGGCGCCATAAAACAGTACGCCTACATCCAAGGAGATCAACAGCCCGCTTAGTGCCGCGAAGGCCATGGCGTTGCGGGTCAGGGTGATGCGCTTGTGCAACAGCTTGCGCACGCTGCAAAACTTGTCGATTACCAGGTTGTGCTGCGACTGCTCCTGGAAAGCGTCGCTGTTCTGCTCCAGCAGCAGGGCCAATTCCTGCTCCATCAGCTTGAGTCGCTCGCCGATGTAATGCAGCCGGTTGCTGAGCACCAGCAACAGTGAGGTGATCGCCGCCAGCATGAACACCGGCGCGGCCGACACCTGCAGGGTCTGGGAGACCTTGGCGATGTCGGCGCTCACCGCACCCATGGCGCTGCTCAGGTGTTGGGACAGCCGTTCATCAACGGCTTGCCGGCAAAGCGGTCAGCAATCCACTGCACGTAGTAGGGCTCGGCTGCGGCCGGGGTGCTGAAGTGGGTGTTGTTGCCGGGCAGCTCGTTGCGGCTGATCACTGCACCCTGCTTGCAAGCCGCCTCGAAGTAGAGCTTGTGCATCACCGGCGGCACCACGGTGTCGTTGTTGCCCCAGTAGATGACCACCGGGGCCATCGGCTTGAGTGCGGGTGAGAGTTTCTTGACCGCATTGATCCAGGCCAGCGCATTGCTGGGGGTGGCCTTCAGCATCGTTTGGTAGGTGCTGCCATAGCTGTAGCTGAACGAGGCGCTCAGCTCATGCATGCACTTGCGCCCCATGATGCCGTTGATGTTGGCGACAGCATCAGGGGTAAACAGGTCGCTGAGGTTCAGGCCGGGCTGGGCTGCGGCTAGCCCCCAGTACAGCTGGGTCAGGTGGGTGAAGTTGAACACGTTGCCGCCCATCTGGGTCTTCAGCGCCTGCAGCGCCTGAACGGCTTTTTGCTCGGTGTCGATCCCCGGGGGCAGTTCAATGCCGGCATCTTCGGGGGCCATGGCCACAAAACCCAGGATGTTGAGCGGAGCTGCGCCGTCGGCTGCCTTGACGTAGTCGCCCAGGCCGGCAGCGCCGATGGTGGCCCCGCCCCCCTGGCTCCAGCCGTAGACGACGGCGCGCTCACCGGCGGCGGCCGGTTTGAAGACGCGGGCCGCCCGCAGCGAATTGATCACATCGCGCCCGTTGGTGGTCGGTTGGGCGTATTGGTGATCGCCAGGGCCCCCCAGGCCCTGGTAGTCGGTGGCGACGATCACGTAGCCCCGCTTCAGGAAGGTTTCCATCGCCGGCAGGCCAAAGTCGCTGTAGCTGGTGCCGCTGCTCAGCAGGTACTGGTTCAGGGGCTGGGCCGGCAGGGGCAGTTGCGACGGGCCGCAGCGCCGCGCGGTGCCGGTGGTGCCATGGGCCCAGGCCACCAGTGGCCGTCCGCCCGCGGGGGCCGGACCATCGGGCACGGCGATCAGGCCGGTCACAACGGTGCGCCGACCCACGGTGTCCGACGACACGTAGGCGATCCGCCAGGCCTTGCTGCCGGCAATGGTGCTGTCAGCCGGTTCTGAGGCCAGCACCGTGCCCAGCGGTTTGCCGTTGGGATTGAGCTTGTCGGTGTTGGCGTAGAAGGGCGCCAGATAGATCGGCTGTTGCGCCAGTGCCGGTTGCAGCAGGGCAGGCCCATTCAGGGCCGCGACGGTGGCGGCGGTAGCAATGGCCGTTCGAATCGATTGGCGCAACATGCAAATGCC